>SFZC01000022.1 GCA_004558955.1 bacterium
AATTTTAAAAAATAATCAAACTAACCGTAAGCGAGTAAAAAAAGTTAAAATGTGTGTAGTTTGATTTTTTTACATTTTTTCACTTCCGACCGCCAAAACTCAAACAACAAGCCACTTTTAAAAAATAATCATACTAACCGTAAATAATCCATCTACTCGTTAAATAACATCCCGTAATCTTTTTAATTATCTTGATATAAGACTAGATATCAAACATAATAACGGTGGTCCTAAGACTAGTATATGGCCAATAATAACCCCAATGTCATGTATTATATTGGATTTATTATCTTGTTGCTTACTTACAAAAAAAGAAAACTTTAACAATACACTAAAAATTAATGCTATAACAAACCATAAAAAAATAGTGATAATCATACCTATAACACGTTGCCCAATATCCGCAAATTCACCATTTGGTATTGCATTATAAGAAATAAACAACAAAATAGAACCAATATATCCGACGTAGCTAGCCAAACGATAATTCTTATTTTGCCTTAAATCTTTTTGCGACATTAAATTTCCTAGCATAACTTCTATAAAATGGGGCGGAAGATGGGATTCGAACCCACGCATATCGGAACCACAATCCGAGGTCTTAACCGCTTGACGACTTCCGCCATATCTGTTACTCTTTTATTTTATCAAAAACAGTCTTAAAATCAAGTGTTAATTTATAAAAAAGAGCAACCGTTGTGGCTGCTCCTTTTTTTATAATTAGTTAATTCTTTGGAACATATAACCGATGCCACGAGCTGTCAAGATTAGCTCAGGGTTAGCAGGGTCGGTTTCGAGTTTTGAACGTAATCTTGAAATGTGTACGTCAACAACTCTTGTATCAATGCGATGATCTGGCGGATAAGCCCAAACGTGTTGCAAGATTTCGTTTCTTGAGAAAGCTTGACCTGAATTGTTTACCAACAATTCTAACAAGCTAAATTCCATTCCTGTCAATCTGATACGTTCGTTCTTTCTATATACTTGACGGCGAGCGGTATCAATTTTGATGTTGCCTGTTGTAATAACGTTTTTAGTTACTTTACCTGACGGTGTAACCATTTCTCTGTTATTAGTTCTTCTTAATACTGCTTTAACTCTTGCTTCAAGTTCTTTCGGGCTGAAAGGTTTGATAACATAGTCATCTGCTCCTAATTCCAAACCTGTGATTCTTTCTGAAACATCACCTAAAGCTGTCAAGATAATAATTGGAACATCAGAAGATCTGCGGATTTCTCTTGTAACCCCGTAACCGTCCATTTTTGGCATCATAACATCAAGTACAACCAAATCAGGGTTGTATTTATTAAAAGCTGCAACTGCTTCTTCACCGTCTTGTGCAGTGTAAACATCGTAACCTGCCATTTTTAAACGAGTTTCTAAAATACGTCTTATGCTAGCTTCATCATCTGCCAATAAAATTCTTTGACGATCTTCCGTTTCTGCTGACATTTCCAAATTCTCCGTCATATTCTTTTCCTTACTTTTATTTTTAATAATCCTATACAAAATTGTTAAACTATTGAAAATATTACATTTTATATATTTTTCTATAGTTTTATAACAATATGTTACACTAATTTACACAAAATTGCAAGCATGGATTTGAAAAAATTTTAATTCTTACCAAGGGTAGTCTTTGCTGATTTTCCAGCCGTCTTTTTGAATTAATGCTCCGCACCACAGTCCTCGACCTTTTTTGTTGCATTGGTAATTATAGGCCGAAGGGCCGTCTTTTAGTTCTTCTCTTGTTCTTTGTACAGTTCCAGCTTCTCCGTCATCTGAAAAATGAATATTTGTGCCTTTTTCGGAATTGATTACAAAATAAAAAGTATCTCGTCCGAACCTGTTTGGCGGATTTTTATATCCGTTCAAATCGACAATCATACCTATAGAAACACTCCCGTTTTGGTTAGCAGTTCCCGTAACCTCTCCGTTACCCAGCAGGATTGAAGTTCCTGACATAAGCGTGTATTGTTTACCCGAGCTTCTGATAATTGCCAACCCTGTTTCTCTATTGCCGTTTGGTGAGTAGTAAATTTTTTGATTTGGAACGGTTTCTGAGGAGTCAATTTTTAAATGAGGTGCCATATATTTTTCAAAACGTTCCCTGGCGTTTTCGTTGCTAACTGTCAACATTGCTCCGCCGCTTGTGTCTTCGGCAAGTTTTGCAGCATTAGCAATTTCTGAGTAGGCTTTTTGTAATTTTGCAACGGTGGTTTTCTTTTGAATATTTGTGTAAAGAATAGGCATTGTCATCGCCGCAACTACTCCTATAATCCCTAAAGTGATTAAAACTTCAGCCAAAGTAAATCCGAATCTCTTTTTCATTACGCACCTCGTCTATATTTTTGATTTTCCTGATATATTACATCTTATTTATATGATGTATCGTATCATAAGTGTTAAAAATATGCAAATTTATATCATTTATTAAATTGCAAAATGATTGTATTTTTAAATAGAGGTAGTTATGTCAGAGGTAAAGAAGCTTTTAGGGCGAAGAGTTCAAGAACTTCGCAAATCTCAAAATATAAAACAGGAAAAACTGGCGGAGTTTATCGGTATTGCTCCGAGAAATTTGAGCAACATCGAAACGGGCAGAACCTTTCCATCACCTGAAAATCTTGAAAAAATCGCCAATGTTCTCAAGGTGAAAATTAAAGATTTGTTCGATTTTGAACACCAAAAAGATGACATAGACTTGTATTCTGAAATTATCAACAGAACAAAATCCGTAAACAGGGAGCGTTTACAAGATTTTTATAAAATTATTCTATCTTTGACAGAATGATTATCTGCATTTAAAATAATCACAAATTAATTTCTCTTGACGAGGAAGCAGATGTTTAATTCTATTAATAATTGATTTGTTTTGTAAATCTTCAAGTTGTTTAATCAAAACAGCTTTTTCAATGAGAATTTTGTTGTACAAATCCAAACACACTTCACTTTTATCAGTATGCTCTTTAAGTTTAGACAGTTGAATTTCCTTTTCTTTGATTGATGAAATTATGATTTCACGTTTCACGTTATTTAAACCTCTTATATATCACATGATAAGAATAAACTGTCCCTTCAAATTTAAAATCAACTTTTTAGGTGATTTTAACACTAAACAGGCAATAAATCATACTCATAACCGAGTTTTAACGCTTCAATATTTTTCGGAATGAGTTGTTTTCTATGTGGTGGAATTACGTTATACAACGCTTTTTCCAAAGTTTTCAGATTAACAGAATTGCAAACTTTTGCCACAATTCCTAATGCTAATATATTAGACATTTTGATATTGCCGAGTTTTTGTTGAGCCAATTCGGTAATCGGAGCAACCGCATAGTTAATGTCTTCTCTGATTTTGTTAATTTTTGCAAGTGAAGAGTTTACAATGATTGTACCGTCTTTTTTAACCCAAGAAATGTACTTGTCAAATGATGCTTGGTTTAGCACGACAATAAAATCAGCCTTTGATTTTTGAACAGCACCGACTTCATCATCAGACATAACAACGGTACAATTAACCGTTCCACCTCTCATTTCAGCCCCGTAAGAGGGATACCAGGTAACTTTTTTATCATCAAGCATAAATCCGTTAGCCAATACTTCTCCGGCAAGTAATACGCCTTGTCCGCCAAATCCTGCTATAATAAAATCTTTTTCCATAATGTATCCTTATTTAGTTTCTGCTGTAACGTCTTTATAAATTCCTAACGGGAAGGTTTTTTGCATTTCGTTTTTAACTCTTTCGTGAGATTGTTCAGGTGTCATTCTCCAGTTTGTCGGGCAGCCTGAAAGAATTTCAACAAATCCGAGTCCGAGTCCTTGAAGTTGAACTTCAAAAGCCTTTTTGATTGCTTGTTTGGCTTTTCTGATATTTGCAACACTGTCAAGTGAAACTCTTGCACTGAAAGCAGTACCTTCACATAAGGCAATATGTTCGGCTATTCTAATCGGATAACCGTAGTATTCGGCGTTTCTTCCGGTCGGAGAAGTTGTCGTAACTTGTCCCATCATTGTTGTAGGTCCGAGTTGACCGCCTGTCATACCGTATGTTGTATTATTTATACAAATTGCTGAAAGCTTTTCACCTCGAAGTGCGGCATGGATACCTTCGGCAAGTCCGATTGAGGCAAAATCACCGTCCCCTTGATATGTGAATACGAATTTGTCAGGTCTTGCACGTTTAATACCTGTTGCTTCTGCCATTGCTCTTCCGTGAGGAGATTCTAACGCATCAATGTTTAGAAAATCGTAAATCGTAACCGAACAACCGATTGATGCAGCAATGATTGCATTATCTCTAATTCCCAATTCGTCAAGGCATTCCCCGACAAGTCTTATTGCAACACCGTGGTCACAGCCCGGACAGAAGGTATATTTGAAATCTTTTTTGAACGATTCCGGAACTTTAAATACTTGTGTTTCCATTATACTAACTCCTCAATTCTTTCAACTATCTCTTCCGGTGCCGGTGGCGTTCCGACTGCCTTATTTATCAACTCGACAGGACATTTTCCGTCAACTGCCAGTTTTACATCGTTAACCATTTGTCCCATATTAACTTCAACCGTGATAACTTTTTTTACTTTGTTCGCTAATTGGTTAATTCTCTTTGTTGGGAACGGATACAAGGTAATCGGTCTTAAAATACCTGCCTTGATGCCTTTTTCTCTGCACATTTTAGCGGCAGTTTTAACGTTTCTCGAGGTTGAACCGAAACTTACCAAAAGTACGTCCGCATCTTCTGTTCCGACTTCTTCCCATTCTGTTTCGTTTTCTTCGATAACTTTGTATTTGTTCTTATAAAGATTGTCCATAAATACGCAATGTTCATCAGCGATTGGAGCGTAAGAACGAATAATACGGGCATCTCTGCCTTTTGCACCAGTCAAAGCCCAATCCGAGTGGTCAAATTCAGGGTATGGATATTCTTTAAATTCCAAAGGCTCCATCATTTGCCCTAATAGTCCGTCAGCAAGCAATACGGTCGGATTTTTGTACTTGTGAGCAAGGTAGAAAGCTTTGTAAGTCAAATCAAAACATTCCTGAACCGTTGCAGGGGCGAGCACGATTAGGTGGTAATCTCCGTTTCCGCCACCTTTTGTAGATTGATTATAATCACCTTGTGACGGGTAAATATTCCCTAATCCCGGTCCGCCTCTCATAACGCTTACCAATACTACCGGAAGTTCATCTGCCGTTGCATAAGACAACGCTTCCTGCATAAGTGAAACTGCACATGAAGAAGATGATGACATTGCCTTAACACCCGTTGAGCATGCCCCGAGTGTCATGTTAATTGCTGCAAGCTCACTTTCTGCCGAAACGTAGGCTCTGTGAAGTTCTTGCATCTTTCCGCTCATAAATTCTCCGATTTCACTTTGCGGAGTAATAGGATAACCGAAATAGCACTGACAGCCTGCCATAACGGCTGCATTTGCTATTGCATAATTACCTTTCATCAAAACTTTTTTACCGGTTGTAACTTCAACTGACATATTTTCTAACCTCTATAAACTTCTTTTATCGCTAAATCGGGACATCTCATTGCACACATTGCACAGCCCAAACATTCATTGTTTTTGTCGTCAAATTCAACAATTCTGTTACCTAAATTGTTAGTCTTTTCGCTGACCTTAATCAACTTTTTAGGACACTCTTTGATGCACAAATAGCATGCCTTACATCTCATGTCATCAATTACTATGTGACTCATAATATCCCTCTTTCTAATCTTCTCCGATACCATAATAACACTAATAATATTTTTGTAGCACTATTCTTAACATTTGTAATAAATATATGAAAATAATTTTACATAGAGAATTGATGTTGGTAATATGTAAAATGTAGGGATATATTTGTAAAGGTGGGAGAATGGCTCAAGAAATAGACTTAATCTTTGAATCGTTGAGGGAGATAAAACGAGCAAATTCAGCAAACAGTGAGAGTTTTGAAAGACTTTTGGTCAGTGTTGCAAACAAGTTAGAAATACTTGATAAAAATTCTGCATCGGCAGAACTTATCAAGTCATATCTTTCTGATTTGGCTAAAATGTCCGATGATAAGTATAAAACGACTTTAGACAAGTTTTCTGATATTGAAAAAGCACTAAAGGCAATTTTCAATGAACAAGATGAGCATGTCAAAACAAAAGAAATGAAAGAATTGTTTGAAATTTTTTCAAACAATATGAACACCGTATATTCCGAAATTCGCCAACAAAAAGCATTGATTGCGGGTATTGAAAACAAAATTTCCGAAATTTCCTCAAACAAATCCGACAAAGAAGATATCCTACGCACAATTTCTCTATTGAGAAATGATTTAGAAAATATTAACCAAAGTTACAAATATACCATAGACAGCGTTAGTTCCAACCTCAAAAATATCATTAGCGGAATTACGCAAATCAATCAATTGAACAACGATGCTCAAATTCTTGAGCAAATCGACAGTATTCAAAAAGCAGTGTCTGATATTATCGGCTATTTGGCAGGCTTAGACAAGAAAAACGCACAACTGGAAACGGTTTTGTCAACGGTTGCAACCGAAGAAAGTCTGAAATATACACAAAGTGTAATTGATGCACTTGTTCAAAAGGCGACTTCAATCAGTGATAAGTTGTCTGAAATAGCTACAAAATCTGACGTTAAGGAAATCACTTCAGCGGCAGATTTCCTAAAACAACAACTTGAAAAATCCGCAACAAAAGATATGTTTTCAACTTTATCAGAAACATCGGAAGATTTGCTGGAAACTACCGATAATCTGAAAAGTCAGTTAGGACTGATTACTCAACATATCGAAAATATCCCGAACACAAAATTTATTGAAGATACAATCGGAACTATTGCTGAGAAATTAAACTTTTTGGAAGAAGAAGTTCAACAAGTCGATGCTAAAGATATTCTTGACGAGGTTGTTTCAAGTCTTCAAAATGTATCAACCGAGTTGACAACAGGCAAAAAGATAATTTCCGATATTATGGAAATCGTTACAAACAAGGTTTTGACTTCTATTAATGAGATTTCTTTTGAAAAAGAAAGTTACGATATCAAAAATACCGTTTCGGAAATTGTAAAAGCCTTACCGCAAAAGGAAGATATAGAAAGAATTTTAGATGCCCATTCAGCGGAACAAAAAATTCTTGATGCTCTTGTAAAACATTCCGACAAAATTATGGATAAGGTCGATAATTTGCCGACCCATGCCGATATGGAAACCTTGAACAGTAACCAGTTGAGTTTGGTAGAAAATCTGCAAGAGGTTGCAGGAAAAGACGATGCCGCAAATATTTCGGCAAAAATTGATAATGTTGAAAATGAGGTTAAAAACCTTAATTTTGATAAAGAATTTGAAAGTATTTACGACAAAACTTCTTCAATAGAAATTTGGCTGGCAAATTCAAACGTTAAAGAAAACGCTCAGGAAATTGCGGATCAAATTAAGGAAAAACCAAACCGAGATGAAGTTTTGAAAATTCTTGAAGCAATGGAAAATGTTTCAAATTGCGTAGAAGAGCTTTCTCAAAATACTGATGCGAAAAAGGTTAAAAATACCTTGTCCGAAGTTTATCAGATGATTGAGGATTTGAAAAATGACTTCATCAATACCGAAGAAATGCACAATGACTCCGTAATCGTTAATTTATCCGAGTTACAGCGTTCTGTTGATAATATTGTAACAGGTGATGAATTTAATGATTTTATTGAGGAGTTGAGAGAATTTCTTAATAAAATTACGGAATTTCAAGAAAAATCCGTTGAAAAAGACAAGACTATTGAAGAATATAAACAAGCCGTATTGGCAAAACTTGATCTAATCAGTGCTGGACTTAAGGCTCAGGGGCAAGAGGTAAAAACTCAGGTTGATGATGTTCAGCAAAAAGTTTCTTCTCTTCAAGAGTGGTTGGCTAATTCTAAAATTAAAGAAAATACCGATGAATTACTTGTTCAAATGCAAGGAAAATCAGATAGAGAAGACGTTTTAAAGGTTTTGAAAGTCGTTGAAGCCATAGTCGGCGATTTGAGCGAAATTTCTCAAAATGATTCTTCTGATTCAGTTAATGCGAAGATTTCTGATGTCTTCCAAAAATTAGACGACTTGAAGTCTGAATTTATTTCAACTTCCGAAAAACAAAATGTTTCTGTAGTTGAACACTTATCAGAAATTCAGGAATCTGTCGAAAATATTGTCAAAGGTGAAGATTTTGAAGGTTTTTCTGATGAAGTAAAACAACTTTTAGAAGTTATTGTTTCAAATACGGACAAAATTAATTCTGATTATATTGCGATAAAAGAGTATCAGGTTGCGATTTTAGACAAGCTTGATAACATTGATACCGCAGCGATTAGAGAAATTTTTGAAAAGCGTTCAACCATTGTTGAAGATACTTTGACAAATATTTCTGAGTATTTGACGTCCGTAAACAAAATTGATACTAACGAAATCAAAAATACGGTTAATCAAATTAAAGAGATTTTGGAAGCAAAACAGTCTGAATTTGATGAGTTTGAAAGCAACAGTCAAGAAACCATTGACATTTTGGAAAACTATTTGGGCGAAATCAAGCGAATTATGGATTTGTCAGATTTTGCTGTTGCCGAAAATGTCAAAAACAAACTTATAAAAATTGAAGAAGATTTAGGTTTATATCACGGACAGAACGAAAATGCAATAACAGACATTATTTCAAGATTGGATGAATATTTAGAGTTTACAAAAACACTTGACCAACCGTATTCAAATCAGGATTTGAAATCCTC
This sequence comes from bacterium, assembly GCA_004558955.1. Taxonomy (GTDB): domain Bacteria; phylum Cyanobacteriota; class Vampirovibrionia; order Gastranaerophilales; family Gastranaerophilaceae; genus Zag111. The sequence continues at coordinate 8,769 of SFZC01000022.1, forward strand.
AATGCAGGAAATTTCGGAAATCAAAGAAATGATTTTAACTCTTGGTGAAACCTTCCGTAATTTGAAATATGACGAAGAATCAAGAGAAAAATCGGTTGCGGATTTTGTGACAGACAAAATGGACGACTTGTGTCAAGGTCTTGAGGCATTGACAAACAGCCTTGAAACTCGTATGCAACAAGGATTTACCTATAATGCCGCATTGATTGAAGAAAAGACAGGCATGTTGCTTGAATTTATACAGGATTTGCGACACTCCAACTCTCAAAGCCCTGAATTGTATGAAAATTTAACGGTTGCTGATAGTAAATTGACGGATTACAAGCAGGAGCTTGAATTAATTAATACTGATGTTGTTAATGCAATAAATTCCAAAACTGACAAGTTGATTGAAGAATTTGCACCAATCAAGGAATTTCTTATTAGTATCAGCAATAATGCAAGTCTTACAAAATCCTTGTCAAACGATGTGGAAGAATTACATTCTGCAGTAAATCAAGATTTTACAAATAATGACAATGCCGTATCTCAAGCAACTTTGAGCCGTTTAGATTTTGCTTATAATCAAATTTGTTCTCAACTTGATGAAATTGAAGCCAATATTAAAGATATTGTCATGTCTGATGTTGATTCAGTGATGCGTCAGATGATTGATTTGCAAACTTCTGTAGAGCATGCGATTAGTAAGATTACACCGCCTGAGGCTTCTCAAATGGAAGAAATGAAGGTGTTTGTCGAATCTTTGCAAGACTTCAAAAACTCTCAAAAAGAGATGTTGACTGAGGTCGCAGACGATATCAAAGCAAAAATGGACACTCAGCACGAGGAGTTGAAATCTTTGATTACCGTTTCAATGAATAATGACAAAATTATTGAAGCGATTGACAAGTTGAAATTAAATATTTTAGACAAAGCCTTTGCTATCAGGAAATCTTTGGAAAATGAAGAACCGACAGAAGAGGTTGAATCTGAAGATAATATTGAAATTGTTGAAGAAGATGGCAGCGAGAGCCCAAAATCAGTTACTTTTAATGATTTAAAATATCAACAAGAGGACGAAGCCTACAAAACAAGACAAATTTTGGCAGAAGTTCGTAATGATTACGGCAAATTTGCTGAAGATGTCAAAACTTTAACAGGTGAAAGTGCTCAAATCAAGGAAATCTTGAAAGTTATGCAGGAAAAAATGAATAACCTTGTGGTTCAACGTGTTGACGAAGATCTTACGATTATTGAAGAGGGTGAAACTCCGGAGGAACAAGCAACACAAGAGCTGACCAAACAAGATGATAAAAATAAAAATGTGATTGTCGGAAAGGGTAATTTTAACTTTATTCAGGCTTTGGATTGCTTTAAATCAGATGTTAAAAATATTACTCAAAATGTTGAAAGTGTTTTAACCCCGTCAGAATGTAAAGAAGTTATTTCGGAACATTCGTCACAGATAGGAATTGACACAGAAGCCTACAACGTACTGCTTCAAAAATTAGACAACATTCAAAAAAGAATTACAAGCGGCGAATGGCTTGAAGAAATTAAAGGATATATCAATAACGGCAAAATCGGCACGACTTTAGAGTTGATTTTGGGCAAGTTAGATATTTTGGCTTTGACTGACAGTTGTGATTGGGTGCAAGATGTTAAAACCCTTGTTAATCAACTGAAAGACGGTGCTTTGTCAACCTCATTTGACCCGCAAATCAGTTCAATGTTAAAGTTGTTGAACGATAAAGTCGATATTTTGGCTCAGTCTGATGATTATGAATTGTTTGAAGAATTGAGAGAAATTCTTCAAACAACTAACTTTGAACAAAATGCCGAGACTTCTAATTTGTTGACATTGATTAATCAAAAGTTAGATGTATTGGCAAGTTCAGATGAAGATATTAATTTAGACGATTTGTCCGAACGCTTGAGTGCGATTGAAGAAAAAATTGATTTCTTGGCGACTTCAGAAGGTGCTGAGGCTCCTGGATTTGTTGACGATATGATGTACACCTTGATGAATTTGGAGGAAAAAATCGACAAATTCACAGGTAAAACCGTTGTACACGAAGACGGGTCGGTTTCTTATAATGAAATGTTGGATGAAGAAATCAAGACAAAACTTGAAAATTTAGGCAAAAAACTTGATGAATTTGCGAAACTTTCTGGTGTTGCATTATCTGATGAAGTGAAAGAAAAACTCGGTCTTATTGAAAATAAGATTGACGTACTTGCCATGTCAAATCCTGAAGATGACTATGAGGTGACAAGTGTCGTTGAAGAGTTGAATAAGAAAATTGATTTGATTGATGCAAAAGTTGATATTGTTGCATCGACCGATACTTATAATGATATTGAAGATATCAAGGTAACATTGGAAAATGTTGAAGAAAATCTTGCAAAAGTTAAACGTATTGCAGGGACGGGGACAGATTCTGAGATTACCGAGATTTTGGAAATTATTAATCATAAAATCGATTCTTTGGCAAAAGGTGGTAACGAATATAATCAAAAAGAATTTCGTGACGTAAAAGATTTGATTATGGCTCAAATGGACTATATTGACAGTCTTGAAAGCAATCAGAAAACCGATGCCGTTAAAAAATGTTTGAAAGAGTTGACAGTTGAAGTCAACAATTTGAACACCGTTCAAAATACAAAACAAATTCAGAAAACCATAAGAGATATGAAAGAATCAATTATGGCTGCCGTTGTTACTGTTTTTGAACAGGTTTCATTTACGGAAGAATCTGAGGATATCAAAGATTTTGTTGAAGAAAAAACCGATGAGATTAATCAAAATCTTGCACTTGTTACTAATCAGTTGAAACAAATTACAAGTGCTGAGGATGAGGCGGATTATACTTATTCAATGCAGGATATCGAGTCAGATTTGGCAAAATTAAGACTTGCGTTGAAGGATTTGCAGGTTCACGAACAAGAAAATCAATCGGTAAGATTGACCTCAATTCTTGACAATATCAGCCAAATCGGTTCAACAGTTACCGAATTACAAAGTTCAATCCCGAAAGATGAGTTACTTGGCTTACAGTTAAAGTTTGACCAAATTAATTCTGATATTGAAAGTTTGACGAAATTATCAAATCACTTGTTAGCGACTTCTGATGAAACCTACAACACTTTGAACAGCAATTTTGAAGCCTTTGGCAAGACTATAACCGAACAATTAACAACAAGAGTTGATAAGGTTACTAAGATGCTGGAACATTCAAACGCATCAGATGCCGTTATGCGTCAGGCGTTGATTTATGTAGGTGAATGGATTGATTCAGCCAGTGATAGTATGAATAAAATTTCAACAAATTCAGAAGAAATCGTTGAGGTTAAATCTGCGATTGAAACGTTGAAAAAATCTTTACCTGAGCAAACAGATATTTTAAATTCTTTGGAAGAAAAATTTGACGAACAGCAAGAAAGATTAGGCTTCTTTGAACGTCAAATTACAAAACTTCTTACAATAGAAGATAAGTTTGAAGAACAACAGGAAAGAATAGACAGACTTGAAATGTCTATTGAAAAAATACTTTCAGCGGTAGAAGATATAGATGACACAAAAGTTACAAGAAAAATTGATAAAATTGACAAGCAATTATCTAAACTTAGTGTCAATATAGAAAAATTGGCTTCTTATGTTGACTAGGAATATAATAACTGATATATACAAAAAAATACCCAAAGAAAATGTGCTATCTTCACTAGAGGAACGGTATGTATATTCTTTTGACTCTTCCGATGTGCAAAACGTTGAAAAATTGCCCGAAGCGGTTGTTTTTGTAGAATCGGTTGAGCAGGTTCAGTCGATTGTAAAAATTGCTAATAAACATAAAACTCCTATAATTTGTCGTGGTGCGGGTACAAATACTGTCGGTGCGTGCGTTCCTACTAATGGCGGAATAATTTTGAATTTTTCTAAAATGAATAAAATTTTGGAAATAAATTCTGTTAATATGACGGCGAGAGTTCAACCCGGTGTAATAGTCGGTGATTTACAAAAAGAAGTTGAGAAAGTCGGACTTTACTATCCGCCTGACCCTTCAAATTTGAAAATTTCCACAATGGGCGGAAGTGTTGCTCAAAATTCCGCAGGGGCAAGAAGTTTTAAATACGGAACGACAAAAGATTATGTCGTTGAGTTGGCGGTTGTTATGGCAAACGGTGAACTTATCAGAACTGGTGCTAACACTATCAAAAATGCGACAGGATATAATTTGGGCAGTGTTTTTGTTGGTTCTGAAGGAACTCTTGGTATCGTTGTTGAGATTACCGTAAAACTTATTACAAAACCTGAGGCGGACAGGGTTTTGATGGCTTATTTTGATAGTGTTGACAGTGCGATTATTGCGGTTAATCAAATTATAAAAAAACAAATTTGTCCGACAACAATAGATTTTATGGATAAAAATTCGCTAAAAACTATCGAAGAATTCAAACCGCTCGGACTTTTGACAGATAATGAAGCAGCATTGATTATTGAAGTGGACGGGTTTGAAAAAGTTATTAATGACCAAATCAGTTTGATTACTTCTGTTTTAAACCAAAATAAGGCTACGTATGTGAAATGTTCTTCAACAAAAGAAGAAGCGGACAAAATTTGGATGGCAAGGCGTTCTTCAATGGCTGCGTGTACTAGATTAAGACCTAATGTTACGACAGATGATGTTGTTGTGCCTCGTGAAAATCTTGCAATTTTGGCAAAAGGTATTCAAAAAATTTGTGAAAAATACGATTTGTTAATTTGTTTAATCGGTCATGTCGGGGACGGAAGTTTGCACCCACAAATACCGATAGATTTTAACGATAAAAAAGAGTATGAAAATTATAAAAAAGCAAAAGCTGAAATTTATGATTTAACTGCAAAACTCGGCGGGATAATTTCCGGAGAACACGGAATAGGTTTGACAAAGAAACCGTATTTGTCAAAGGTGGTCGATAGCGGGGCTATTTCGTATATGCGACAAATTAAAAAGGTTTTTGACCCGAACAATATTTTAAACCCTTATAAAATATTTTAGAATTATTTTTAATCTACTGAAAATCTAAAAATATGGTTCAAGCCTTGAAAACGTACTCTTCTTGTGATACTCTTATTTTGCTGAAAAAATAAAGAAAGAAGGATATTAATATGTCAGAAGTCAGAGTAAGAATAGCACCGTCACCAAGCGGTAATTTACACATTGGTACAGCAAGAACAGCGTTATTTAACTATTTGTTCGCAAAGAAAAATAACGGAAAATTTGTTTTGAGAATTGAGGATACCGATGCTGATAGAACTTCTCAAGAATATATTGACAATATTTTTGACAGTTTGAAGGCTTTGGGGTTGAACTGGGATGAAGGTCCTGATGTAGGCGGTCCTTACGGTCCTTATACTCAATCTGAAAGATTTGATATTTATCCGAAATATGTTCAAAAACTTCTTGATTCAGGCTTTGCATACGAATGTTTCTGTACTCCTGAAGAATTGGAACAAGAAAAAGAGGCTGCAACTGCCGCTAAAAAACCTTATGTATATTCTAAAAAATGTGAACATTTGACAGAAGAAGAAAAAGCAAAACTTAGAGCAGAAGGCAGAAAACCTGCAATCAGATTTAATATAGCAAAGGCTCAAAAAGCGTTCCTCGATACATCAATTTTGAAATTTGATGATATTGTAAAAGGTGAATTACACATGGATACAAACCTTTTGGGTGACTTTGTAATCCAAAAATCAAACGGTGCACCGACTTATAACTTTGCGGTTGTAATTGATGATGCTTTGATGAAGATTTCTCATGTAATCAGAGGGGAAGATCACATTTCAAATACATATAAACAAATTTTGATATTTGAGGCTTTGGGCTTTGAACCTCCTAAATTCGGTCACTTGGGTATGATTTTGGCCCCTGATAGAAGTAAATTATCAAAACGTCACGGTGCGACAGCTGTTTCAGACTTTGTTAAACAAGGTTATTTGACAGAAGCGTTGATAAACTTTGTAGCATTGCTTGGTTGGTCACCTTCTGACGGTGAAGAAATCAAGAATGTTGATGAAATTGCAAATGATTTCAGAATTCACGAAATTTCATCTTCTAACTCAATTTTTGAATACGACAAGTTGAAATGGATGAACAGCCATTATATCAAAATGCTTCCTATTGAAAAATTGAAGGAAATGTTAAAACCATATTTGACACAGTACAATTTGAACGACTTGACAGACGAACAATACACAAAAATGGTTGAAATTACAAGAGAACCGTTGACTTTGTTGTCTGATATTACAGATGCTGTTCCGTATTTCTTCGGAAAAGATGTTGAAATTGACCCTGAAACTCAAACAGGAACTTTGGATACCGAAACTTCTCAAGAAGTTTTGAAAGACTTTGTTGAAAAAGCGGCTGATTGGAAATGGGACGAAGAAACTTTACACCACGAATTGGAAGTATTTAGAGGTGTTTGGAAAGAAAAAGGTATTAAACCAAAAGTTACAATGTGGGCAATTAGAGCAGCAATTACGGGTAGAACTCGTGGTGCTGATATGGTTGGAATTTTGGAAATCTTGGGCAAAGAAACCTCTTTGTACAGAGCAAAAAAAGCAATCAAGTAATCTTGGTTTAATGTTAATAATTATCAAAAGGAGTTCAAATTTTTGGACTCCTTTTTTAACCCCTTGAATACAAAATTTTTTATGTTATTATAATTGTGTTAAGCCTTGGTAGCTCAGCTGGATAGAGCAACCGCCTTCTAAGCGGTGGGTCATACGGGCACAAAAATCGAAAATTTGACAATTAAATAAACAACTTATATGCGTCTGTAGCTCAGCTGGATAGAGCATCTGCCTTCTAAGCAGAGGGTCGCGCGTTCGAATCGCGCCGGGCGTATTTTTTGTGCCAAAAATTCAAAATGTTGCAAAAAAGTTGCAAAATTATTTAAACTTGTCTCTGATATTTTTTGAAATTTGATTTACATCATTCCAAGGGACAAATTTAATTATAAAGCCATTATCCTTTACTATGACGCCTCGTGAAATAGTACGCACTAATTGATATGTATCATTATTCTTTAATTGTACAGTTATAGCAGTATTTTTTATGTTACTTTCAGACATAAAAATTCCAAAAAATAACAAGAATATTATTAGGGCTACAAAAATAAGTATGATTCTATATATTAACCTTAGTTTAGTTAGCAAAAATGCAAAAACAATCCAGATTCCGAGTAAAAAATAAAACATCGTTTTATCAATAAAATAAATGTTTATATAAAAGTAATATAGTGGATAGAATAGAAATAGAAAACAAAAGAATATTTCAAAAAAAGTAGATGATGACATTGGAGCTATTCGATTCTTTAAATCATTTTCAATATCTTTTAGTTCTTTCCTTATTCCAGCATAATCCTTTTTCTCTGAATATGTTATTTTATGTTTTAAGCAACAAAAAGCAAATAGTTTAATCTTTGTAACGACCTTAACGAATATAATCCTCCATGGCAAATATATATGTGCATTAAGGTAATTAATAAAAGCCCTTGGCAAGTATAAAACATCTTGAATATTGTGCATGCATACATTAAAAAATCCTGAAAAGAAACAAAAAATAAAAGCTATAAAAGGAGCCGTTCCTTCGTAATAGTCTTGCATTGTGAGTAAACCCATGAAACGAATACCAAAAACATAGAAATATCCTGCATTGAATATAAAATTACACATTAGATAAAGAAGAATAACGAGTGGTAAAGCAGTTGTAGCAATTTTTATGAAATCCCAATTAAATGTTTTACTTTCATTTTCCATGAAGAATTACTCCTTTGAAGCAATTCTAACATAAATATTTTACGTACCAAATCTTCTAACATTTGATTCTTCTAGTCCGGTGTCCCTGTCCTCATACAAGTTTTCAAGCATAGAATCACCAAGTTGAGCAGATTCCGGCATTAAATGAACATAAGTGTCAAGTGTTACTTTGTTTGTTGCATGGCCTAATTGCTTTGAAATATAAGGCAATGGTACTTGTTGAATAATAAGCGTGCTTGCGTATGTGTGTCTAAGGTCATGGAATCTTATGCTATCAATACCTGCAAGAGCTAAAGCAGGTTTAAATCTTCTTTTCATCATATTTTGTGAATCCATATAGTTTCCGTTTGCGTTAGGAAATACAAGATTTAATTCACTTTTAGGACAGGCCATTTTCCATTCTTTTAAAAATTTTGTAACCGTTAAAGAGATTTTAACTTTTCTTTCTTTACCGGTTTTTGTTGTGCCTAAAACGCCGTGAGTAAAGCTTTTATTAACAACGATATAGCCTTCAACAAAATTAACGCAGTCCCAAGTAAGAGCAAATAATTCACCTTCTCTTAGTCCTGTATTTACTGCAATATAAAGTAATGGATAAAAATCGGGATAATGTTTTTGTACTATGGTTAATAATTTGTTTGTTTCTTTAATGGTTAATGGTCGCATTAAAGTATTATTTTTGACTTTTAAACTTCTTATTCTATTAACAGGGTTTTGGTAAATCACACCAGAATCAATCATATAATTAAAAACAGCGCCGATAGTTTTCTTAAAATGATTTATAGTTGAATTAGCTAAACCGGTTTTTGTCATATCCCTGATGAAGTTTTGAATGTGCAAAGGCCTAATTTCTAATAATTTTAAATCACCTAAGTATTCGTAGATGTGGTGTTTCAAATAACCTTCATAACCAATCCAAGTTGATTTTTTGCAATAAATTTTGGCATAGTTATCAAGATATAATTCAGCAGCTTCTCTAAAGGTTAGCTTGTCATTTGCGACAAATAAACCTTTGTTGAGTTCGTCTATCATTTTTGCCTGGGCTTTTTCTGCTTCAACCTTAGTAGAGAATCCGCCTTTTGTTTTGCGTTTTCCTGTAAGGTCTTTGTAGTCAAATTCCCATTTATTCTTTTGTTTGTTTTTTCTTACTGCTGGCATAATTTATCACCTATTATTAATTTAACGTGTTATTGAGCTTTTGTAAGCCCTATTGCATACTTCTGCTAACTTGGATTTTTACGGGACGGCTATGAATTTTGGTCAATTTTATTCAGAGTTAACCGTATGTTGTTTTATATATTCTTGAATGTAATCCTCATCAAACTTAAGTCCACCAAGTTTAATATAGTTTATTCTTTTTTGATGTACCCACCTGTATAGTGTTGATTCCGATATTTTTAGCACTTCTGCTGTCTCTTTTACTGTTAATAACATTTTTACCTTCTTTCGTAATTTATCGTAATTTTATTCGCAATTATTAAAACAGTTGTTATTATTAACTTTTAGTTCGTTTTCGGTTATAAATTGCAAAATTACGATTTAATTTTTTATTTTTAAAATTCGTTCGTAATTACGTAATTTCGCAATTTTTGTCCGAAAGCGTTGATATACAATCGTTTTAAAATTGCAAACTAATTGCAATCAGATTGCCTTAGCCTCGTCTAACTTGTCTTTTGCGTACCGAGTCTGAATCGCATGGTCTTTACTACCTTCTCTTTCGGCAAGTTCCTCCTGGTAGATTATAAGCTCGTCTAAGATATATGAAAGCATTTCGTGATTTTCAGGAATAGTTATTACTAAAGCTCGCTGAGTTTTGTTGTTCCCAAAATTTTTACTTTTATATTCAATAAATGGTAATTTTTCTGCTTGTTTCATTATGTCATTTGATTCAGGAATAATTACACCGCTATCTTCAGATTGTTTGAATTCTTTCTTGAAATGCTGATATACCCCATTTACATAGATACTAAGTTCTTTTTTCTTAGCATTAAACACATATTCGCTTCCGTACTGAATTCTTCCGGATTTAGCAAGTAGTAAGAATATTCGCAAGAACTTCTCGAAGACATCCTCTGTGTGTGTCATATCCTGATATACTTTGGTATAATTTTCAAGATTAGATTGGAATAATTTAATCTCATCACTTTGAAGATAATCTTTATCAAAGTTTGCTGCGGTGAATAGTAAATCCGTACCTACCATTGCAATGGCAATATTATTGACACATCTTAAATCAAGTTTTGGATTCTGATTTTGAATAATCTTGATATTTGCTCTAAGCTTTTTGATTAAGCCTTTTTTATCTTTGTAGTTTTTCAGAATCTCAGGTAAGACGCAAGATAAATATTGCTCTCTGATATTATTGAATTTTGTGGCTTCTTCTACAATAAAATCATCTTTTCTGAATTCAGTATAAACAAGCCTTGTAGCAGTTTGTGGATTCCTATAGGTCCTATTATTGCTTGCAAAATTCAATGTTGCATTGACTGCTTTGATGTCTTGGCTTTTAGCATAATCTTTCATTTTTCTGCGAGAATTTCTGTCATATACCGCTTTGACTGTAGGTTCAAAATTTCTCTGCAAATACCCTTCAACCTCTGAATACAAAAGGGGGATATTCCTGTAGTATTCCATATTGTGTAATAGATTTAGTGCAGTATCATTTCCGCTACTTAGCATTCTCATATCAAACCCGAAAATATAAGCAATAGTCTGCAGTAAGTTGCTTTTACCGCTAGCAGCTTCACCATACAAGAAGTTTATAGGATAACCCATTGTTTTATCAAAGATAAGATTTACAAAAGGACTCATTAATGCTGTACCAAGAGCAAGCAATGCCTCAGGTCTGTTACTATAAGTCCTCAATGTACTTACAAACAAGCATTTTGCTAACAATTCAGGAATTGTTTTTGATACAGGCGCAAACTCTTGAATAAGTTCATCATCTTTATTTTCTTTAATGAATTCGTCATAACTTAATGTAGGTATGTATAATTCAGGAGCATACATTCCACGGTCAGTTCTTAACGCTATTGAACTTATTTTGTCTGCCTGAATAATATCAGTAGTTTTATCGTCAGGTAGCAAAATATTATCTTCTGTTAAGTCAATAAGTGCGTTTGTATAAGCCCAGAATGGTTTTTTGTTATGTTCTAAAAGTGACGGGTTCTTATAGATATGCAATTCGTCTTTAATTTTCTTGAGTTCATCCAAAACAACATTTTTAAGTTCAACCTCAGTCAATGTAGTAATGTGAACTTCATTTGACTTTAGAATGTCATGTAAGTTTCTGTAATCCAATAGTTCCTTTTGCGTCAAAACTTGTGGTACAGTTGTCTTTTCTCCAAGATGAGTAACAATTTCAAGTTTGTATTCATTGTTATACCCAAATGCAAAGAATTTTGAAACAATTTTTCGAGTTATCTCAATTGTAAAATTAGACTTGCGAGCATATAACAATTTTTTGTTTTCACTATCATATTTTATAGAATAATAACATCCTTGATGTGCGTATATTCCAGGTTCAAAATAGATTAACTTATCAGTATCCCCTTCATCAACTTCCGCATATTTTGTAAGATTCAGCTTGGAATTAGTGAATTTGATATATTTTTTCAAAAGAGAATGCACAGATAATTTTTTGTTATTTGCAACAACATCTTCTGTAATATTGTGTTCCTGCTTGTATTTTAGCAAATCATTGAAATCGTTTATATATTCATCGATTCCTGAAAGTTTTCCCAGGTCAAGAATGTTGAAAGTGATAGGAATTGTTTGTTCAACTTTTTCAGTAGCAGCTTTTCCGGCTTTGTCATTATCCATACAGAGAGTTGCTTCTTGAAATTCTCTGAGAAAATCTATATGAGGTTTAAGTGCTTTGGCGGTATGAGGTTCTCCATTGCTATTGGTTACAATAAGAACATCGTTTTCTCTGTCGTGGTTCTTTAAATCCTGCAAAACCGCATATCCGTCTTTGAATCCTGCAGCAACAAAAATTTCTGTAGGATTTTCGGGCGAATTAATTTTACATAATAATTTGTTCGGATCTTGAGCATAGCCTTTAGTTTTACATATGAATTTGAATTTCCCTTTTTCGTTTTCAGGTGTTCTGAATTCAAGTCCTACAATTGAATTATCCAAAGCTATCATAGGCAGGGTAAATACATTTGAGTCTTTGCTATAACCGATTTTTACTTCTCGGATAACTTCTTCGCTTAGACCTGTTTTTTCTTTCACCAGGTTTAGCATTTCCTTATTTGAGAATAATTCTTTTTGGTATTTCTCAATGTCTTTTTCCGTGTAACCAAGTTCAGTTACTTTTTTGTAGGTTTGTTTTTTAATCTTTTTAGAATCAGCAATTTCCTGTGCTAATCGTTTTCCATGCTCATTATCAACACAAGCCCCGCAGAAAAATCCCTTTGTAGGATTGAAATGTAAATTATCACCCTTTTTGTGATGTGGGAAATTTAAGGGATATTTATCAAACCAATGGTCCAATGATCTGGCTGGCTAATCGTTTTCCAACTTTAAAAGATACAAAACAA
>SFZC01000106.1 GCA_004558955.1 bacterium
AAAACTAGACTTTTTGAAAAAAATAAGTTAAATTAATTCTATGGCGGGCATAAATATCAAAAAGTTTTTGAATAATTTTACGCAGAATTATAACAGACCTTCAACTGCTGCAAATTCGGCTGGGGCAAATTCTGCATCGGGTGTTCAAAACAGTAATCGTGTGCCTATGGATACTTCAAAACCTAATGTTCCGAGCGGAAGTGCTTTGAGTAATTGGGGGCAAGGGGTTAAAAATGTTGCACAATCTCTCAAGTTGAATGTTTTGCAAAATGCTGATAGAGCAACGTATTTGAAAGAAGTTTTGAATTTGCCTAAAAATTTGAACGAGTTTGTTTATATGGTTCAGCGAAAAATTCCGCAAGAACAACTTAACAAAACGCTTGCCCAACAACAACCGCAACAAACTCCGCAAATGCACCCAAAAACGATTTCAAATATTCAATCTCAGATTTTGTCACAACAGTCTTATCTTCAAAATGCAAAAACTATGCAAAATTTGACGGGACAGAATAAGGCTTTGCCAAATAACGGACAGCCGACTTCTCAAAATACAGGCATGATGGGACAAGCGGCAATGGCAGAAACGCAACTCTCGGGACAAATTATTCGTCAGGATTTGAATTTGCAACGAAATAATGCCGAACTTATGAAAAATAAGATGTTGACGGAACTTAATGAAGTCGATATTGAGGTTGAAGCTCAGGAAACTGCTGAAATTGCCTTGACAAAAGAATTGCAGTCTTCTTTGAAAAAACTTGATATTATGTCGGGCGGAATGATTAAACTTGATGTTTTTGCTCAACTTATTCAAAAAAACGGAAAGGCTGCCATAGCAAAACTTATTATGAATATGACTGAGGCGTCAAAATCAGGAATTTCCGATTTGTCTCAGATGAAAGAAATGGCAAAGTTTATCAATGCGAGTATTTCTATTGCTGCCGAAAATAATCCGCAAAAAACTTTGAAACTCTTTTTGTTGATGTATTTGCCTTGGTTACCTCTTGAAGAGGGTGTTGGGTTTGATGTTGAAGTTCAGGAACGCAAAGCGAAAGAGGAATCAGGTGAAGCAAGTGACAGTATTTTGGTAATAACCGTAACGACCTTGAATTACGGTGTTGTCAAAGCAACTTTGTTTTTGGAAACTTCAAATTCCGTTCATGTTGATATTTCAAGTTCCGATAAATTCCCGAAAAAAGAATTAAAATTAAGGATAGAAAAAGAACAAGGGTTTTACTCAATGGAATCTGTGTTGAGTTTTAAAACCGATGATAATATTAAACAAAATTCCGAAAATAAACAGGCGGCGTCAATCAATATGTCGCAAACTACCGAGATTAATCCGTTTTTACTTTTAATGGCTCATAGTTTAATTAAACATATTATTGAAATTGATAATAATGCAACTTTAGGATTAACTACACACGAAGACAAATTTTAGTGCTACTTTACAAACAAAAATTTTCTGCTATAATCATAGCAATATATGTTAGTGTGTGGGTAGAAATACCCAAAAATGAAATAAAAAAGGAGTCAAGAATATGGTAGTAATGCCTGTAAGCAGTGCATTATCAAGTCCTAGAACAAACTCTTATATGAGTTTTGGCGGACGTAAAGATAATGCAGATAGTGGGGAAGAAAATTTATATGCAAACGATAGTCGTAGTTCTGCAAATTTGGCGAAAGTGCCTGTGGTTGTCTTAATGGCAATGTCACCTGCAATGTTGAATGCAAATCAGCCTGAAATAAAAGCAGTACAAAACGGATTAGCACCGAAAGTTGAAATGGTACAAGCATTACCGACAGAAAGCGAAATGGACGAGGCTGCAACAATCGCACCGTTTGAAGAATTACCCGAAGTTCAACAGGCAAGCTATGACCCTTTAAATCAGTATGAGTATAAAAGACAGAGAGTTCTGTTACATGATACATTTAGATATAATGGGAAAAAATATCATTTAGTGTTTGTTCAACCAGAAGATTACAAAAAAGGTATAGTCAATGTCGTTAATCTTTTTCCTGACGGTTTTAAGTCAGATTCAAAACACTTTATGCCTAAAATAACTGAATTTGTTGTTCATAATGTTCCGGGACAAGAGTTGTGGGGTAGTGTAATTGTCAGAAATACGGTTGTATCTCCTGATCATAAGATTACCAGTACTTATACCGATATGAGATTACCTGATGAGCAGGCTCAAAAAGTTTTAGATTTGATTCAAGACTCGTCTAATTTTTCTAATGGAACTAATATTAAATACAATAGAGTCACAACTCCAAATTTAAGACCGACAAGAGTTACAAAAAGTTAGTAAGATAAAGTATTTAAAACTAAAATTGAGCAGGGATATTCGTTATTGAATTTTCCTGCTTTTTTATGGTTTTACCGAATGAATATTAACATTTGTAAATATTTTTCAAAGATACCTAAACTTATTTACTACAAATGTCGATATAGACCATGTATGTTATGTAAAAAATGTATGGATAAGTAAAGAAAATGGCAATCACAGACAAGAACATCAAAACCGAAGTTGTGCAACAAGCCGCACCCCAACAGGTAACGGGCGGAAGTACGACTGAAACAAAACAGGTACGCAAACCTATTGATATGACTCAACCTGCTACAGAGTTGAAGAATAATAATAGTGAGATTATTCAATACTTAAATTCTGAAGAGTTTAAGAAATTGTCACCTGAAGAACAACTCAAGGCGTTCAAAAATAAGTACGGCTTAGGCTTGTCTGATGCGGAAGCTGATAAATTGTTTAAAGGTTCTAAAAAGATTGCTGCTGAATTTAGTCAAAGAACTAATATAGAAAACGGAATATCCTCAACACAATCTGCCTCTACACAAACTCAAACTACTGCAAATTCTGAAATTTCTGCTAAAAAAGATATTGTACAAAACCTAAAATCTCAAGGTATTGAAAATCCGACAGAAGGTGATTTGTATAATTATTTGACTACTCAACAAAAAGAGGGTAAAGAATTAACACCTGAACAAACAAAATTGTTAAAAACTTATAATCAGTTGATAGATAACGGATTTCAAGGTTTGAAATCGACAGAAACAGGAGCTTCAGAAAAGGCAACTCAAACAAGTGAAGAGCAAGCACAACCACAGGCTCAAACACAAGGTGAAACCTTAGTGCCTTTGGCTACGGCAATGAATAAGTCTTTCCAAATGAAATCGACAAAAGAAAAATTGAATACTTATATGGATGCTTATTTGGCAAAAAATGATGCTGAATATGCCAATATGTCAGAGGAAGATAAGAAAGCCTATTGTACCGAAAAAATGACAAAATATGCCCAAACTTTCGGTATTCAATTAGATGATAAAAACATCGCAGGCAGTGCAATGCAGAGAGGCTTAAATAATCGTGCTACTCTTGGTGCTATTGCCGTTTTGGAAGAGGCAAATTCTAAAGGCGAAAAAATAGATTTTTCAGACGGAACTCTTATTTCTCGAATGGAAGAAGCCACAAGTAATCAAATAAAAAAAGGCATTAAAATGATTTTGGGAAATGAAGAATTCCAAAATAAATCTACTGATGAAAAATTACTTGCATTTAGCAATATGTTGAACGCAGGTGATGAGAAATATGCGAACTTGTCTGATGAGGACAAAATTAAATATTTCCAAAAAGATTTGGCAGAACGAGTCGGCTCTTCAAATAGTGCCCTTGCTTCAATTATTAGCAGTCCACAGAATGCAAAAGAACGTGAAGATATGGTTGAGGTTGCAACTTCACTATTTAAAGAGTTTGCCAAAAGTGATAAAACTTTAAATGAATTTACTATAGAATTAAAAAATAATCCGATTTATGCAACTGACCTTATTTTAAATGGTGTCAATCCTGAAAACTCCTTATTTAAATCTGCACAGCTTATTAATGAAGTTGCAGGTAAATTGCAAGTTGAAGGTAAGGAGGTCAGTTATGATGCTGTAAAAAATAAGCTTATAGAACAGAAAAAAGCAGGTACATTGGATGAAACCGGCAAAACCGTATTAAAGCAATTGGAAGGTTTGGATGGTATTGTTGATGAAAGCCTAAAAACTAAAATTTTTAATAATTCAATCAATAAACGTCAAGAAATGTTGACTAAAAATCCACCGACCAAACAAATCACTGAAGATATTGCAAAATATAGAAATAATAAAGAAAAATTAAAAACAGAATTATTGACTAACGTCTATATTGTCGGCTCTAACAAAAATATTGATACTGATGCGTATATTGAACAAACAATAAATGAATTGGTAAAAGCCGGTGTCTATAAAAATAGAGCTGAGGTTTTAAAGAATATGCCTGAGTTAATTCAAATGGGTTCGGTGAACTATTTGGCTCAAGATAATGCTAGAGGCGTTGTTAAAATGCAGGCAAAACAACCGAATAACCCTGCAAATAGAGCAATTACAAATATGGCAATTAATGGTGGTATCTTGAGTAAAGACCAACGCACCGAATTTGGTGTTACAACAATTAATTCAGGTAACAAGGTCTTGATAGCCACTCAAAATTCGGTTTTGACAGATAGAAATCTTACTACAAAAGAAAATGCCGTTGAGTTTATTTCAAGTGTTGGAAACAGCGGTAAGGTTAAATCACAAGCAATGTCTTCTTTTGTCAAGGATTACATTACCACAACTTCTGCTAAAAACGGTGCTGAAGATACTTTGTATGCCGCAAGAGAATTGGTAAAAGGAAATAATCCTGCGGTGACTGAAGGTTTGGCTGCCGCTTACAATTCTGTTGATAACAGTGTAAAATCTCAATACAAATCTGTAATTGATAATGCGGTATCTTCCGGAAACTATACCGCAGAGCAAAAAGCAAATATCCAAAACGCAATGGCAACGGGTAATATAAGCGGTTCTGCAAGTACAAATAGTGCGGAAAAGGCTCATGCAACTTCTCAAACTTCTGCAAAAGCCGCCGACACTCCGACAAGAACCGTTCAAACTCCTGTTGCAAGTGTTCAAACCCCAAAACATACACAGGGTGGAGTTTCCCAAGTTCAGTCAAACAAAACTGAAAAGGCCGGAAATACTGTGTCAACATCAACAAATGCAACAGTGACAGAGGCTTCCGTTAAAAATTCCGAAACAAACAAAGCAAAAGCCCTTGAAAATGCACAAAATACAAAGGCTTCTATCGACCAAGCCGTTAAAAAATGGGAAGAAGAACACAATACAAAACTTTCCGATAAACAGGTTTCCGAATTGAAAGAGACGGTCGGTGCTGAGGTTGCGGGTGAACTTCTTGCAAACTCCGAATCAGGCAAAGAAACCGATATGATTCAGAAAATTGTGGCAAATTCTACAAGTGTTGCCGATTTGTATGACAAATTAGTGGCCGCTTATGGTGTAAAAGTTCAGGACAAATTCGTTGAAATACTTGCTCTAAACGGTTCTTCCGAGCAAATTTCTTCGTTTGCACAAAGTACAAAAAATAGCGATGTAATTAAGAATTTTTATTTGAAATGCGATAGCGTGATTTTAAAATCTCAACTGTTGAATATGTTGGCACCGTCAACAATTTCCGAAATGTTGAATGCCGGTCAAATTGAAGATTTGTCATCAATTAACTACAAATTCTTGGTAAATTACCTGAAAGCTCACCCTTCTATGGGTCACGGTGAATTTAACCAATATATGCAATATTTGCCGTTTGATGAACGTCAACGGATTTGTCAATGGCGAATGAAATCGAACCCTTCGGTTAGCAGAACCGAGTCAAACGAATTGTTGAATAAACCTGATACTGACTTGCAGGTTCAATCTGTCGGTGAAAAAATATCCGCAACAAGACCCGATGCACCCGCAAAAGGTTCTGATGCGTGGAAAGATGAGGTTACAAAACTTCAGTCGGGTATAAAAGTTCCACCCTCACAAATGTATGATTCGGGCGTAACCTCGCTTGATGAGGAATATATGGACGTTGGAACAGGAAGTTCAACAAAGCTCAGATTTGGCGGACGTTATAACAAATTAACCCAAAAAGGTGCCGTTTATTGGGGCTAACTATTGATTTTTTAATTCTTTCATGGTCTAATTTTTATACAGCAAGTTTTCTTGCGAGTCTATAGAAAGAAGACAATTACAAATTGCCGAAAGTAATTAAATTAGCAAAGTTTGCAGGTTTTTGTTACGGAGTAAAAAGAGCCGTTGAAACTGTTAAAAATTTAAAGACTGAGAA
>SFZC01000023.1 GCA_004558955.1 bacterium
CCTTCAAATTCGACATTATTCTTGCGTGCCGTCAGACATAAAAATCTTGCTTGTGATGCACTCATGCCCATTGTAGCTTGCCGTTCCTTTCAGTCTTTTTGTTCCTATATCCTTATTATCGGCTCTCCTACTCGCTTTCTTTAATTTTTTCTCTTCATTTGTTAAGCTTTTGTTACACTTTATCTTTCTGCAAAAATCTCAATCGCCCTTGGCAAAATACCTAAACAATACGAAATTACTATGCCGTAATTTGTAATTGGAACGCCCGCACCGTTTGCTCGCAAAATTCTTGACAAAACCTCTTTGCGATTGGTCATACACGCACCACAATGAACAATGAGTTTATACCCGCTTACCTCAGGAAAATCATGTCCCGAAATATTATCAAAAATCAACTCCTTACCGGTCTTTTGTTTTAGCAATCTTGGAATTTTCACCCGCCCGATATCGTCTTCAACAGGGTGATGTGTGCAACTTTCCAAAATCAAAACCCTATCGCCGTCCTGCAAGTTCGCAATCGCTTCAGCCCCCTTCACAAACGCCGACAAATTGCCTTTCATTCTTGCAAAAAGGATAGAAAACGAAGTCAATTTCACCTCTTTGGGTACAATTTCTGCCACCTGCTTAAACGCCTGAGAATCCGTAATCACCAAATCAGGTGAATTTTTTAATTTTGTAAGAGTTTCAGCCAAATCAACCTCAGTCGAAACAACAGCCGAACAATTATTATCCAAAAGTTCTCTCAATGTCTGAACTTGTGGCAAAATAATTCTACCCTTCGGGGCTTCTTTATCAATCGGAATTACAAGGACTACCGTACTTTTCGGCAAAACAACATCTTTTATCAAACTCGGGGAATTTACAAAATCATTTGGCAAAATTTTCACCAGCAAATCTTTCAATTTGAAAACAAAATCCTCATCATTTAAAAACGAAGTTGTCAAGAAGTTCGGAGTAATATTTTTAATTTCGTCTAACTTTTCGTCACTAATCGGCGAAACATCAATTTTATTAACAATTATGCAAAACGGAATTTCTAACTCTTTGAATTTTTCAATCAAATTTTGTTCATATTCGCTCAATCCACTATTTTCGCAAATCAAAACCGCAACATCAGTTCTATTTAAGATTTTCATTGTTTTTTCAATACGTTCCGCACCAAGAACCGAAATATCGTCAATTCCCGCAGTATCAAGGAAATTTACGGGTCCAATCGGTAAAAGTTCCATTGATTTTTCGACAACGTCGGTTGTCGTTCCCGCAATATCAGAAACGATAGAGATTTCCTGATTTGTTACTCTATTTAAAAATGACGATTTCCCGACATTGGTTTTTCCGAAAATCCCGATATGTAAACGCATTGATTTCAATGTTTTCATAAAAAGCCTCTGCTAAGTTCACTCAAAATACCTACTAAAAAAGGCTGACCCGTTTAAGATCAGCCTTTTAAAATGTTGTTCAGATTAACCTCTGATACCTAATTTTTTAATCAATTCTCTGTATTCGTCAAGATTTTGTGATTTAATGTAAGCAAGTAATCTTTTTCTTTTACCAACCATCATCAAAAGACCTCTTTTTGTAGCGAAATCTTTTTTGTTAGATTTCAAGTGTTCTGTTAATTCAGCAATTTTTTGAGTCATCATTGCAACTTGTACTGCTGAAGAACCTGTGTCTTGTGCATTCTTTCCGAATTCTTTAACAATTTCCTGTTTGTTTTTTAAGTTAATTGACATATTAGTTTTTCCTTTTCTTGTTGAGTGATTATTGGCGTAAGCACTCTACAAAAAAATAATAATATGTTCAAGAAAAAAAATCAATACATGCGGTTAAAAACTCTTAACCTAACATATTCACAGCCATGCCTGAATGAGTTGCATCAAAATACAGGCTCAAAGCCTCATCAACATTAGATTGTGCCTGTGTAAAATTTTTGTATGCCGTTGTTGCTCCGTCACCTGAATTTGCCAAAGCTGTTCGTTTTTGTGCTGAAGTTAAACTGTAGCCGTTATTTTCTTGTCTTGCTTTTGCAAGATTTGCACTATAACTTGCTTTGTAATCGTTCCAAATATTTTCGGACTTGCCCAATTTTGCCAAAGCCTGTTGATATGCAACTTTTTTCGCAAAAATATATTTTTCTTTTGAAGCCTTAATCGGATTGGTTAAATTCTCTTCACCAGTCATTATGCTGTTCATTTTAGCGGTATATTTTTTATACCCGTCTTCACCGTAAATCGTACGCAAAGATTTTGCATAATCAGATTGGTCATATTTAAAATAATTTTCGCTGACAATTTTGGTAACCATACTTAATCATCCTTTTTTCCTATATATATAAAGTATTTTTTTATTAAAAAATTTCCTATTATTGCGAAAAATTTACAAAAAAAATCCTGTGTCTGCCACAGGATTAAATAATCTACACTACTTTTCTAACCTTAATCTAATTTAGAAATTTTCACTTCGAATATTTTAGGAATATATTATGAGATGCTTATGAGAAAATCTTAGTCATTTTTAGGTGTTTCAACATATTTTTTACCTTCCGCTTTCGCAATTTTCTTGATTATGTTGTCGTAATTTTCTGAAACTCCGTTGCTAAACCAGAAAGTTGATTTAACTTCTTTGTTAATTTTTGCCAAATCTTCACGGCATTCATCGTGAATACCCAATTCTAAGGCTTTGTCACGCAATGCGTTTCTAATTTGAGCACCGATTTTACGTTTTTGTGAATAACCTGCTTTATCTATAAATCTTTCCATAAAGGATTGATTGTATTCAGCCGAGTACAAGTCTTGCCAAGCAAGCATTACGTCCATAATATTGTCAGAATTGATTTTGGCACAAGCCTCATCAATATTGCCACTATCGAACAAGTCAACAATATCACGACCTTCTTTTGAATAGCCTGTCTTAGAAGATGACGGTCTTTCTACATCGCCTGCTGCGATTTCGTCGTCATCATCTCCGCCTTTACCTTCAGTCTTTTGAGTTTTGTCTTTTTTGTCAGCCTTATCAGCCTTGTCGGATTTATCGGCTTTGTCACTACCGTCAACTTTATCTTTATTGCCGGCAGTTGTTGAAGCAGGCACTTGTCCGCCGCTGATTTGGTTTAATGCACTCAACACTGCGTTATATTCGACACAAAGTTTTCTTAATTCGTTATTGATTTCGGTTGGTTCTTTTTTGTCAGGATTTTTCTTTAATTCATCAACCTTTGATTTAATTTCTTCCAATTTTGTTTTGATTTCTTTAAGTCTTTCTTTAGCAGGAGCGGTCAAGTCTGTTCTTGCTTCGATACTGCTAAGTTTTTCGGAAGCCTTTTCAATATTTTTCAAAGTTGCTTCAATATTTTTAGTATTAGCAATTTCACCTTTAATATCGCTTACAACTTTTTGAGCCTCAGCACCTGCTTTTCCGTATTCGGAAGCATCGATTGTGCCATTTTTGTATTCTTCATCGGCTTTCAGCATTTTTTGTTCGGCATCTTCAAGTTTTGTGATGTAAGCGTTAATTTTATTTGCATCATCTTCTGAAATACCTTGTTTATATAATTGACCGTATAATGCTTGTTTGAATTTTGAAATTTCACTCAAAGCACCTGTTGCAGTGTTTTGTGCAGCATTTGCCTGATATTGATTTGCAATATTTACCATATTGTCAATAAACGGATTGCCTGTGGTTGAAGTTGTTGAAATTCCGCCACCTGCTGCTCCTGCGGTTGCAGAATAAGGATTAACTCCTGTTGCTCCCCAGTTGTTCCAAACGGTATTGTTTTGAGTGTTTACCAAATCTAAAGCAGGTTGGTTCAAATACATACCGATTTGACCGTTTCTGATATCGTCAGGTACGGTGAAAACTTGAGTATCACCACCGAAGTTTGTAATTCCGCCAGGTAATAAGTTGTTGCATACATAAGGTATGTTTGCATAAGATAAATAATTGTAACTCATAATTTCCCCGTTTCCTTTTCTTTTTATTTTTCCCTTTTAGTGTAAATCCTTTTTTGTTTGCCTGCTTAGCAATATCCGCCAAATCCGAAATATGGCATTGGAGTATATGCCCAGTTATTCCATATTGTATTGTTTGGGCAATTTAACAAACCTAATGCCGGTTCGTTCAAGTACATTCCGATTTGACCGTTTCGAATGTCGTCAGGTATGGTAAACACTTGGGTATCCCCGCCAAAATTCGTTATGCCTGTCGGAAGACAACACATATATGGAACATTTGCGAATGATAAGTAGTTGAACATTTACCGTTTCCCCGATTTCTTTTTTCCCTGTATTTATATAAACAATTTTCGTCTTGCAAAATTGCATGATTTGTTTAAACCTTTTTAGGAACAAATTACCCAAATGCACTATTAGCAATAATTTACAGTGATTAATTCACGATTAACATTTCTTAACAATTTACAATATGGAGCAAATTATGCTAAAATTTTGTAATGGAAACATTAGCAAGATTTATACAAACCAAAAGAAAAGAACTTGATTTAACCCCAAAAGCATTGGCGGCTTTGGCAAATATTCCCGTTACAATAGTTGATGATGTGGAATCAGGCAAAGAATTGTTTTTGCCCGTAACTGTTCGCCAAGCTCTGGCAAAGGTTTTGAAATGCGAACCTTCAGAAATAAAAAGACTGGAAAAAGATATCGCAAATGATATCGTATCACCTGAAGTTATCGAGAGCCTGAAACAACTAATCCTAAACGGGGCGGGCGGATTGAAATGTCCAAGATGCGGTGCTCCGCTTGATACAAGGATTGCAAGAATGTACGACTTGGAAGACAATTTGGTATTACACCCGAAAGCACACTGTACAAAATGCCCGTTCCAAATCCATTCGTAAAGGGATTAAACTATTTTTTTTAGTTTTACGCCGTCTGTATAGCCATTTTGACGACTTTTCAAAGAGATATATCTCAATTAGGGGGCATTTTCACCCGTTGGGCAAGTATGCCCAACCGACATTGCCAACAGATTAACAGATTCCGGCTCGAAGACCGGAATGACGTTTGAGTGGGATTTGCAGGATTTCGTCATTCTGAAAAGATTAAAAATCGAGCAATTTTTAATTGCGTAAATTTTATCTTATTCAGAATCTGACTCCTAAATTTGAACGTCAAAGAGCAAATTTCGTTTCCCCAAAATTATCTTCGTAATAAAAATTAATTTTCTGCTTGCAAATATGAATTTTGCATAATATAATAAACTCAGCCGAAAGTTATGGGCTTTGGTATGCCTATAATTTTTTAGTCACTAACTTTAAACAAAAGGAGAAGAAAATGCCAAAATTAAAGACACACAGATCAGCTGCTAAACGTTACAAAGTATCAGCTACTGGAAAAATTATGAAAAGACAAGCAGGTATAGGCCACTTGCTCCAACACAAATCAGCATCAAGAAAACGCAGAATTTTCAAGATGGTTGAGGTTTCTGAGTCACATACAGCATTGGTATCTAAAGAGTTACCATACAAGAAGTATTCAAGATAGGAGCATAAAAAATGAGAATTAAACGTGGTAATGCAGGTGTTAAAAGACACAAGAAAATATTAAAACTTGCTAAAGGTTTTATCGGTGCAAGAAGCAGAATTTTTAAAGTTGCAAATATTGCAGTAATGAAAGCGTTGAAATACGCATACAGAGACAGACGTACTACAAAACGTAATATGAGAAGATTATGGATTGTAAGAATCAATGCGGCTGTTAGAGCTCGTGGAATGAGCTACTCAAGATTTGTAAACGCTTGCAAAAAAGCTAATGTTGTTGTTAACAGAAAAATGTTGGCAGACTTGGCAGTTAGAGATGCAGAAGCATTTGACGTAATCTTCAAAACAATCTCTAAATAGTCGATAAGATTTAATCTTTTTAAACAAAAGACCTGTATTTTTTACAGGTCTTTTGTTATATTATCATAAATTTTAAACCTCACAATATTTTTATCTGTGATATTATAAAATTATGTGCAAACACGGAATAAATTATTATATTAAGGAATTATTGAAAATTTCCGCCCCGATTATCTTAGGCAATATTGGTTTTATACTTATCGGTATTGGTGATGTGGTCGTTGCGGGACGTCATTCCACCGACACTTTTGCCGCTATCAGTATTGCTACGGCAATTTTGAATTGTATTTTTACCTTCGGTATCGGACTGATTTCAAGTATTTCCCCTCTATTATCAAACTATCGTGGTGAAAAACGTGTGGTAAAAAAATATTTTTACCCGTCAATCAGGTTCGCTATGACCTTAGCGTTCATCGTTTCAATTCTTATTTTTGCATTTATTCCGGTAATTCCATATATGGGCTTTGAACAAAAACTTATCAAACCTATTCAGGAATACATGTTTATAACAGCGTTCAGCACATTTGGAGCATATTTACACGCTTGTTTGAAAGAGTTTTTACAAACCTTTGAAATCGTAATGTTTCCGAATGTCTTAACACTATTTTTCGTATTTTTAAATGTTGCCTTGAACGTAATTTTCGTGTTCGGATTTGGACCTATTCCGTCAATGGGCGTTATAGGTTTGGCAATCGCAAGTTTACTTGTTCGTTATGTAATGGGTTTGTCTTTACTCGGCTATTGCTACATGCAGATGAGATTAAGCAATTACCACGAAAAAGGTTACTACAAAAGTTTAGTCAAAATCGGATTACCTATTTCAATGGCGGTATTTGTCGAATTTGTAGCATTTAACTGTATTGCGATTTTAATGGGCAGAGTTGCGGGAATTTACGCAGCCGCTCAAAACTTAATATGTTCATTAACAACGGTTTCGTTTATGGTCCCGTTTGCAATCTCAAACGCTATCGCCATAAAAGTAGGTTTCGCAAACGGAGCGGGCGAATTTCAGGATTTGAAAAAATATGCAATGACAGGAACCGCAATGTCTGTATTATTTATGATGTGCAGTGCGGTCGTATTCTTGAGTTTCCCGAAAGTCATCGTTGGAATTTTCACGGTCGATAATAACATTTACAAAATCGTTTTGCCTATAATGCTTGTTGTTGCAATCTTTCAGGTATTTGACGGATTACAGGTCGCACTTGCGGGAATTTGCAAGGGTATAAAACAAACCGATATCGTATTATTTGCGAACTTCCTTGCTTACTGGTGCGTTTCAATTCCTGTAGGCTGTATTTTAGGACTTGTACTAAATTATAAGTTAATCGGTTTTTGGATTGGGCTTGTGTTGGCAGCAATGATTTTATGCACAATAATGATTTACAAGCTTAAAAAATTCTATAACAATTTAAAACTCACAATGGCTCAGAAATAAAAATTTGCACAAAAAACAAGAACCTTGTAAAAAGCTCTTGTCATGGGGATATTTGCATAACATTACGTTATAAAATCTTGTTTGTTATCCGATGAAGAATAATAAAGTGAACATACAACCTAATGAAAACGCACTGAATAAAAACCAAGTGTGCATTACAGGATGCTGATAAGACCAAATTTCTTTAATAGTGCTGGTTGCATTGTTAATTGTTTGCATGTTTTTCTCCAAAAATAACTCGTGTTTTTCTATATATTCTATTTTCTACATTTATTGAAAATAGTCATCACCTATTTGGTTGATTATTAATTCGGTTTAGTTTATCATCAAGTTATGCAAAATGTAGAATTATTGTTGCCTGCGGGTAATTTGGAAAAATTGAAGTATGCGGTTAAATATGGTGCTGATGCGGTATATTTAGGCGT
Source organism: bacterium (assembly GCA_004558955.1). Lineage (GTDB taxonomy): Bacteria > Cyanobacteriota > Vampirovibrionia > Gastranaerophilales > Gastranaerophilaceae > Zag111. The sequence continues at coordinate 7,718 of SFZC01000023.1, forward strand.
TGTAGATTTTAGTTTAAGAGCAATGAGAAAGGGCGAAATCATAACCCTTCAAAACTTGAAAAGTGCTGTAGATTTGGCACATTCACTGGGTGCAAAAGCGTATTTGACGTTGAATATTTTTGCGTTCAATCGTGACATAAAACACTTGGAAGAATGTATGGAAATCATCAAAGACTCTAATCCTGATGCTATTTTGGTCAGTGATTTCGGAGTTTTGAGATTGCTAAAAAAATATATGCCTGATGTAGAACTTCATATCAGCACACAAACAAATATTTTGAACTATGAATGCGTAAAATTTTGGCAAGATATGGGAGCAAAAAGGGTTGTTTTGGCAAGAGAATTGTCAATCCCTGAAATTGCGGAGATAAAACATCAAGTTCCCGATATGGAAGTCGAATGTTTCATTCACGGTTCGCAATGTGTTTCATTTTCCGGAAGATGTCTGTTGAGCGATTACTTTACAAACGGAGAAAGAAAAGCAAATTCAGGCAACTGTTCTCAACCATGCCGCTGGAGTTACAAGTTGGTAGAAAGTACTCGTCCGGGACAGTATTACGAAATCAATCAAGATGAACACGGTTCACACATTTTAAGCCCGAAAGATTTATGCTTGGTTAAACACTTGAAAGAAATGATTGATGCGGGCGTGGATTCTTTCAAAGTTGAAGGCAGAACTAAGAGTTTATACTACGTTTCTGCAGTAGCAAAAACATACCGTGCGGCGATTGATTCAATTATGAAAAATCCTGACGAAGATATGGAAAAATACTTTATTGAATTGAAAAAAGTCGGCAACAGAGGTTACACAACAGGTTTTGCACTTGGCGAAAACAAACCTGACAGTTACAGTTACGACATTTCAAAAGGATTAGCAGGGGCTGATTTTCTGTTTGAATTTCGTGGTCAAAAGCCATATTCGGAAGTTGATTACACCTCTGACCGCTCAGACAATCTTTATTTTGTAAAAATCAAAAACAAAGTTTTGCTAAACGATGAAGTTGAAATAATTACTCCAAAAGAACAGTTTAAAGCTAAAATTTTGGAAATTTTGGACGAAAAAGGTCAAAATCTTGAAGTCGCAAATACCAATACCGAGGTTTATTTGAAACTTGATAACGAACCTGTGGATTACGAGGTGGCACTAGGCAGAACTGTTGGAGTAAAAGAAAATGTTTCTTAAACCTGATTACAATTTGAAAAGCATTTATGATATTGATTTGACGGAACTTAAAAAAAACGAAATTTCAGCCATGTTATTTGATTTGGACAGCACATTAATGGCATCAAAATCAGGCAAATATTTTCAAAAAACCCTTGATTGGCTGAATGAAGTTCGCAAAGATTTTTTCATTGCGGTTGTTTCCAATAATAAAAATGAAAATTATATTTCAAAAGTCAAAGCGGCTTCTGATTTTCCGTTGTTGTTTTGTGCGGCAAAACCTGACACAAAAAAAGTCAGCGAATTTATAAAACAACACAACTTAATGCCTGACAAATGCGTATTGGTCGGGGACAGACCGCTGACGGATATTTTATGCGGTAAAAAATTAGGGTGCAAAACTATTTTGGTAGATTCAATCACGGCTGACAGCGAAGCTAAAATCGTAAGATTTGCAAGATTTTTAGAACGTCTTTCAATTCGTAAATAAGTTTACCTAAATCAATGGATTGGTTTTTTTGCACCAAATATTTAATGTAACGGATTGTAAAGTGTATTATTGCCAATTATAAAAGGATTTTAGGGGTAAAAAGACTGAAATGCGTGTAGAATTTTGTTTTTTTGACTAATTTTAAAATATATTATAAGATAAATAATGAAAGACCGTTATTGAATGGGATTTCTGTACAAGAAATACATTAAATAGTGTATATACTAAAAACGATAATTAAATATAATAATGTTATGTGTAAGTAAATAACTTAACTGGATTGGTGGAGATAGCGTGAATACTAATTACTATAGAAAAGAGAATTGGGCGGAAAAGACTTTCAGCAAACGTGGACGATTTGTAATTGCGTTAATAGCTATGGTTTGTACGGTTGGTGTAATTGCGGGCGGTTGCAGTTTTGTTCCAAACTTGCCTAATTTTGGCAAAAAAGCAGAAGAAAGCGAAATTCCGATAGCCGCAACAGCAGATCCGGCTCAACCTGTAGAATCCGCAGAAATCAATGTTCCGACCGAAGAAGACAATTCAAATAAGTTGGTTGGTTATGACGTTGTATCTGTCGGCAGAAGTGACCCGTTTATGCCGTTAGGCGAAGCACAAGCATTTAACAAAGCAAAACACGAAGCGATTGCGGAAGCAAACGCTTATAATGCTAAAATCGCAAAACTCCAACAGTTAAAAAATACAGTAATAAGATTACCGGACGATACAAATCCGTACAGTTACAATTTACCTGTACCACCTACAACTTTGGCAAGTCCTGAAGCGGCAGCTGCCAAGATTACAAGAACAAAAGTGGTCGGTATTATGTACAATAAATCAAACCCGTCTGCTATTATCAATCTTGATAATAAAGATTACTTGGTTCGACAAGGGGATAAAATTATTGACGAAAAATACAAAGTTCTTCAAATCAATCAATCTTGGATTACGGTTTCTTTGGATTCTAACGTATATTCGGCAGGAATCGGAGAATTGTTCTCTAAAGATGATTTAGACAAAACTAAGAACGATATGTATCATTTGGAAAGCAGATTTGGTGGAAGAAGAAGTTAATTAAAATAAACGTAATAGGCAGGAGCAGATATGAAAAGTAAATTAAGAAACAAATTAATAGCAAGTTTGATGTTAACTGTTTTCATGGCGACTAACACAGTGGGAGCAGGTTTTGCGGCAGGCGAATACATCGGGTATAATGCAGGAAGACCGTCAATCCGTTCAGCGGAAACAGGTTCAACCGTTAGTCTTCGCTCAGATTTACACCTTTTAAACGGTGATACAAGAGTAAATTTGAGTTTGAGAGATGCAGATGTTACCCAAGTTTTAAGAATGTTCGCAGATCAAGCAGGCATGAACATTATCTTCACTCCTGAGGTAACAGGTACCGTAACTCTTGATTTGGTTGATATTCCATTGGAACAAGCTTTCAACCTTGTAATCACAAGTAGTAAATTATATTATGATATTCAAGGAAGTGCGTTAATTATTTCAACTTCAGAAAGTGCGGTGTCATTGTCTGACCGTTCACAAGTAACCGTTCTTCCGGTAAAATATGCTAATGCTGCTGCTGTTGCTCACTTCATCAACGTAAACTTCTTTGGTTCTAAGGACGTTAAAAAAGCAAACCCTGGAATCTCTGCTAAGTCTGCGGTTGTTGCAAACCCTATTACAAACGAAATCATTATTGCGGGTACCGATTCTGATGTTGAATTGGTTAAAAGATTATTAGAACAAGTTGACAGAAAACCTGCAATCACTACATACAAAGTTAACCACACAACTCCTGCCGAAATGGCTAATGCAATTTGTACTTCTTTAATTCCGGGTGCAATGTTCATCGGTACTGATGATGCAGGTTCATCATCAGGTGGTGCGGCAGGTATTCCTACAGGTTTTGCGGCGGAATCCTCTGATTCAGGCTCTTCATCAAGCATTTCAGTTAGTGGCGGTCAGTTGGCTTGCTCATTTGCGGCAGTAAACTCAGATGACTTTGATGATGACTCTAGTTCTGATGATGATTCAGATAAATTAATCAGTTTCCCTTCAATGGGTATGACAGTTACATACTTCCCGGCATTGGGAACAATTCAAATTATCGGCGGTTCTCAACACCAGTTAGCATTGATTGGTGATTATATTGCCGCTAACGACAGAAAAACTCCTCAAGCATATTTGGAAGTGCAAATTGTTTCACTTAACGAAAACGGCAGTAAAACATTTGATAACCAATGGCAATTCTTGAGCAAAAACTTCTCATTTAATGCAGGCGGTAGCAACGGATTTTCTACAAATCCAATGTATCCGATATTCTTTGCAGGACATGGGTATACACTTGTTGACACAAGCTCATTTGACTCAGAAACAGGAACTTATGAAAAAGTCGGTGAAGTTGGGAAATGGGGAACTTCTCCACAGTTGGTTTACACTGTTAACTACTTGATTTCAAGCAGTAAAGCAAGAGTTCTTGCAAATCCGAAAGTATTATTAACAAGCGGTCAAACTTCAAAAATCGACTTGTCTTCTGAATATATTGACACAATGACAACTCAATACTTATCAAACGGTAGCGTTGGTGTATCACAGGTACAAAAAGAAGTTACTAAAGGCTCTGATAACGGTATCACAGTTGAAATCGCAGCCTTCATCAGCCCTGACGGTTATGTAACTTTGAACATCAAACCTCAATATAACTCAATTTTAAGAACGGTTGATGATAAATCAACAGGTGATACTTTGGCAACCTTATTGCAAAAACGTATCCTTGAATTAAACGGCATCAGAGTTAAAGACGGTGAAACACTTGTTATCGGCGGTATGATTCAAGAATCTGAAACTAAAGGTGTTGATAAAATTCCATTCTTAGGTGATATTCCGGTAGTTGGTATGTTCTTCAGAAGTACTGCAACTAAGAAAAACAAAGAAGAAATGGTTATGATGTTAACTCCGCAAATCGTTGTGGATACTGAAGATGCCGTAGGTAATGACACATTATAATAGTAGATTTTAAGAAACTGTGATAAGCAAAGAATAGATAGAAATGAATCCATTAATTTTAAGATTAAAAAATAGTATAGACAAAAGTGTGTTAGATAGCATTGACAAGAACTTACTCGGGCTACACCTGTTTGTTCCGATCAGTGTAAAAGATAACTTCTTATTCGTTGCTGTTTGTAAATCTTCTGATAAAGATAATATCAGCCGTATCTTGAAAAAAACCTTTTCACATTCCATAAAATTCGTACTTGTCGGGGATGATGACTTAAAATCCCTACTTTCAGACATTTTACCTAAAAATACGGAAATAAAAGTTCCTGACAGCGAACAAATTTCAGACTCTTTTGCAACGGGCAGAAACAGCGGAGAAGGTCAAGGTCATGCAAAAGAAGGACGTTTTGGTGAAATTCTTTTACAAAAAGGTTTGGTATCTGACGTTGACTTGATGAAAGCATTAGGAGAATCAAAACGTAAGCACATGAACATCGGTTCAACCTTGTTCACAATGGGTTTGATTACTCTTGACCAATTAAAAGAAGTTTTGCACGAGCAAACAGGTTTTGATGTTGTTACAACCGAACAATTATCAGACCAAAAGAAATATATCAAACTGTTAGAACCTGAATTTATCAGAGATAACAAGGTTATCCCGATATCAGCAGACGGTAAAAACGTTATTTTGGGGGTTGTAAAACCTTTAACCCAAGATATTGTTAAACAAATCATTTACCAAACGGGCTTAGTTCCTAAACAGTTATTGATGACCCGCGTTGAATTCGAAGATTCTTACAAAAAATTCTTTGGTAAAAACGAAGCACAAGAAGCGGCAAAGGAAGCGGCTCAAGAGGTGGCAAACAGTTCCGAAACAGGAGCAGATGACCCTGCATCAGCAATTAAAAACGAAGTTGAACAGGCAACAGGTTCGGTTGCGGTATTAGTTAATAAAATTTTGACAGACGGTATCGACAGACGAGTTTCCGATATTCACATCGAACCTCGTTTGACAGGCTATATCGTACGTTACAGAAAAGACGGTATGTTACAGAAAGTCTTGGATATTCCGGGTGCGATTGAATCTTCGGTTATCGCTCGTTTCAAGGTTATGGCGAGAATGAACATCGCAGAAAACAGAAGACCTCAAGATGGTACCTTCTCAATCAATTACAAAGATTGTTCGTACGACTTCCGTATTAACACCCTTCCTGTTTCAGGAAAGGAAAAAGTCTGTATTCGTATTTTGGCACCTGCGGTTTCTTTGTCGTCATCTGATAAAGAAATTAAACTTGTCGGTGCTTCAAAAGCCGATATTGATAAAGTTAAACAAATTGTATCTTGCCCGAACGGTATTATCCTGACATCAGGTCCTACAGGTTCAGGTAAAACAACAACTTTGTACTCCGTATTGAAGAGTTTGAACGATGAAACGGTAAACATAACAACGATTGAAGATCCGGTCGAAATTAAACTTGAAGGTATTAACCAATCTCAAATCAACACTAAAGCGGGAATTACATTTGCATCTTGTATGCGTGCAATCTTACGTCAGGACCCTGATATTATCCTTGTCGGTGAAATTCGTGACTACGAAACACTGGAAATTGCGATATCAGCAGCGTTAACAGGTCACTTGGTGTTGAGTACCGTCCACACCAACTCGGCTGCTGCAACCGTTACCCGTATGATTGAAATGGGTGCAAAAGATTACTTGGTATCTTCAACCTTGTCAGGTGTAATCGCACAACGTCTTATCAGAAAACTTTGTGACGATTGTAAGGAAGAATATTATCCGACAAGAGAAGAAGCCGCATTGGTTTCAACAGCCCCTGAAGAAATTGACCGTTTAACAAAAACAAAAATTTATAAGGCAAAAGGTTGTAACAAATGTAACTTCCAAGGTTATAAAGGTCGTTTGGGGATTTACGAAATTATGCAAATTACCAAAGAGATTAAAAAACTTATCGCTTTGGGTGCTCACGATTTGGAAATCGAAGAAGCAGCAGTTGCAAATGGCATGACAACCTTGCACAAATCTTGTATTGGTCATATCTTGAACGGACAAACAACTATTGAAGAATTTGTCAGAGTATTGGGTATGGCAGGCGAATAGGTGATAAATTATGGCAATATATAATTATACAGCGTTAAAAGAAGGCTCAAATGAACTTGTAAAAGGTAAAGTTGAAGCATCTGATATGCGTGGAGCACGTCAGGCTGTCAGGGAATTGGGTCTGGTTGCAACTGATATTGTTGAAGAAGGTAATTTTGTCGCTGCTCAAAAGAAGAAAAACGAGAAAAAATCCGCAGGAAAAATGCCGAAATTAGGCTTGGCGGAACAAATTGACTTCACTTCAACAATGCAAATTCTATCTGCTGCAGGTATTCCGATTATCGAATCGTTAATGTTTATCGAAACAGATTCCGCAAAATTGAGAATACGTCAGGTTGCCGCTGAATTAAGACGTCAAATTATGAATGGCGGAACTTTTGCAGGTACTGTCGCAAAATATCCTGAACAATTCGGACAAGTTTATATCGGTTTGGTAAAAGCCGGTGAAGATTCCGGTGAACTTGAAAAAACTTTGGAACGTTTGTTGGAATTGTTGAATAAACAAGCTGCAATCAGAAGTAAGGTTACAGGGACTTTGATGTATCCGATATTCGTAATCCTTTTGGCAGGCTTTATTATCATCGTCATGTTGGTTTTCGTATTCCCTGTATTCAAAGATATGTTTGATTCAATGGGTATGCAACTTCCGATGATTACCCGAGTCCTGATGTCGGCGGGCTTGTTTATGAAAAAGAATTGGATTGGTATTCCGCTTGTAATTACGGCAATTTGTATGTTTATAAGTTTCTTGTTTAAATGGAAACCGAGCCGTTGGAAAATTGATGCTTTTGCATTGAAAATTCCTGTAATTACCGACTTGTTACAGTATTCAAACTTTGCAAACTTTATTTCGGTTATGCAGGTTGCCTATGATGCGGGTGTTCCGATTTTGGAATGTTTAACCTTGTCTAACTTAACTTTGACAAACCACACTTTGGAATCAAGAGTTGTGGAAGCAACAGCAAAAGTTCGTCAAGGTCAGCACTTGTCAGCAGCACTAAGATCAACAAGAACAATGCCTAAAATGATTTTGTTCATGATTGCAACAGGTGAACAATCAGGTCGTTTGGGCGATATGTTAGGTCAAGCAGTAAGTTATATCGACAAACAGTTAGACGGTATTATTGACGTTATGACAAAAATGATTGAACCTATCATGTTAGTCGTAATCGGTACAATCGTATTGGTTCTTGCGGCAGCCTTGTATTTGCCGTTGTTCGCATCTTACATGGGTATGTAAAAAACAAGATAAAAACAGTTTTGCAATCTTTATTCGTTAATTCGGGTAAAGATTGTTTTTTAAAAAGGAGAATTATGGAAAATAAAAAAACAGTCGTAATAACGGGTTCAACCTCAGGTCTTGGGAAAGAATTGACTAAATTTTTTGCACAAAACGAAGAGTTTTTCGTATTTGCAGGTTACAGAAATATAGATAAAATCGAACAAAATTCAAACAATATCGAATATTTTTATATGGATTTGTGTGATGACAAATCAATTATTGAAGCGGCAAATTTTATAAAATCAAAAGCAAATAAAGTCGATATTTTGATAAATGCCGCAGGTGCCGTTGTTGCAGGTCCTGTCGAATGTTTAAACGTAAAAAATTTGAGAGAGCAATTTCAAGTGAATACTTTTGCACATATTGAATTTACTCAACAACTTATGCCAATATTAGACGGAGCAAGAATTGTCAATATAAGTTCAATGTCAAGTTTCGGACATTTTCCGTTTATAAGTCCTTATTGTGCATCAAAAAGAAGTTTGGACATATTTTTCAATGCGTTAGCACTTGAAACTCACAAAAATATTGAAATAGTTTCGGTAAAACCCGGAGTAATCGCAACACCGATTTGGGAAAAATCTGTAAAAAGTAACACCGAAACACTGGAGAACAATAAAGAATACGAAAAAGAATTGGAATTTTTGAAAAACAATGCATTGAAAAATACTAACAAAGGCTTAAATGTCAGCGATGCCGCACAAAAAATCAAAGAAATTGCAACAAAAAAGAAGGTTAAGCCGTCATATTTACTCGGTAAAGATTCTGTTGTAGCAAGCATACTATCGCACCTACCTCAAGGGATTTTAAATAAACTCGTAAAACATGCCCTGTCAATCAAAATGTCAAAATACGGAAAATAAATTTGTGGTATAATTAAGGTGCTATGGAAGATAAAGAAATTGATAAATTATACGAATTAATTGACTCAGGAGAGTACGACAAAGCAAAATCCGCTTTGACCGAAATTATAAAAAATGATGAAAAAGACTATGATGCACAGCGATTGTTGGCTTTGTGCGATGTGAATATGGAACAGTACGATTCGGCACGTTCTATCCTTGAAGATGTCGTAAAATATCGCCCCGATGATGCACTTTGTTGGTATTATTTGGGTTGTTGTTATGACAATTTGTCGGATTTAATTGCCGCAAAACACGCATATATACAGGTTTTGGAACTTCGTCCCGAATATATTGACGCTTACAAAAGTTTGGCGATTGTTTATATCAAATCAGAAAAATATGATGAAGGAATTGACACGGCAAAAAAAGCCTTGGAATTGGCAAATACCGAAGATTACTCAATTTACTACATTCTCGGCACAGCGTGTATGGCGGCAAAAAGATTTGAGGAAAGCGTTGAATATATCGAAAAAGCAATTTCAATGAATCCTGACAATTTCCAATTATATAACAATTTGGGAACCTGCTATTTGACAATCGGAAATCTTGACAAAGCGTTTGAAACTTACGAAAAAGCCTCAAAACTTGATGAATCCGATGGTTTGACATACTTCAACATGGCAACGATTTTGCAATTAAAAAACAAACACAAAGAAGCCTGCGAATATTTTGAAAAGGCTAACAAATGCGAACCTGAAGAAGACAGTTATATCACGGCTTGGGCATTATCAGAAGTCAAAGCGGGCAAGTTTAAAGAAGCCATTGAACATTACAAATATTTATCAACAACTTATCCGCAAAAACCAAGTTATAAGTACAATTTGGCTTGTTGTTATCAAGTTCTCGGCGAATTTGAAATTGCGATTGACTTATTAAAACAGTTGATTATGTTGACCCCAAAAGCAACAAATATATTGAAAAAACTTGCGGGAATTTATGTACAAACCGGTCAATACGGCAATGCAAAAGAGGTTTACGAACGCATAATCAAGCAAGGCACTATTTCCTTTGAAACATATTACGAACTTGCGGTTCTTTGTCAAAAATCGTCTGATTCAGACAGGGCAGAACAAATTTTGAAAAAAGTTTGCGGACTTAATCCCGAATTTGCAGCGGCTCACAAGGATTTGGGCGTAATTTATTTAAACAAAAGATTGTTTGATTACGCAAAAGAAGAATTTGAAAAAGCCTATTCTTTAGAACCTGACAATTATTCGATTGTTGTTGAATATGCAAATTATCTGCATTCAACCTCTCAATTTGAACTTGCGGACAAAATGTACCAAAAAGCAATCGAAATTGATTCAGAAATGCCAACTGCATTAGCATTTTCAGCACTTAATAAAACCCATTTAAAACAATACGAACAGGCAAAAGCACAAATTGATGCAGTATTACCAAAATGCTCAGAATCTGCGTTTTTACTGTTCATTGCGGGTAGAATCTACCACTTATTAGGTGATTATGAGCAGGCTAAAATTTATTTGGTTAAAGCCTACGAATTAGAAAAATTACCTGATGCTCAGAATTTGTTGGGCTTGTGCTATTACGAACTCGGAAATTACGAACAGGCAAAATCTATTTTTGAAAGCTTGTTAGAAAAAGTGCCAATGAATATCAACATTTTGCTAAACTTGGCAAAATGCAACGAAAAACTTGGAAACAATGACGAAGCGTTGAAATATGCCGAAAAAATTACTGATACCTTCTCCGAATGCGAAGAGGCTCACGAAATTATCAGAAAATTATCTTAAATTTTGTGATTAATATTTATAAATATTTTAAATAAAACCATTTCAAAAGCACTTGCCGATTAGCCTTCGAGATTTGGCAAGTGTTTTTAAATGAAATTTACAATATATAATGTAAATTTTTTATTAAAGTACCTTAGAGTTTAAAACCCTTGTATAATACTGATTTTTCAACTTCTTCAAAAAATAATTGTAAATCTTTGGCAATAGTATATAAAAAAGTTAGAAAATTTATATACTTTATAGTATTATGAATTTGTAAGGACGAAAGCAAACGCAATCGTTCCTTAAAAACAGATACTCCTTTTGTTTTTAATAATAAACAGGGTTTACGGGTTTAAAAGTTTTAGGTTAATGTGAATCCTTTTTTGTTTCAGAAATGAAATAAGCGGACAGGGCGACTTGTCTGTTTTTTTTATGGAAATATTTTTAATATTTGGACAAAATCAGATATTTATAATATCATCAAGGAGTAGGGCTTGCACAATGCAACTTCGTCACACACGATTTTCAGAGGAATTTGACGAAAGGAGGCAAGCTATGATTGACAAAATAATAATGCTACTAATAGCATTTGACTTACTTTTAGTAGCATTAAATTTGTTCAAATCGTAGGGTGCAGAAAAAGCTTCTAAGGCTTCAGAACCGCTTAGGAGCTCCGCCATACTTTTATATTATTTACTATGGTTTGAAATTTGTCAAGTTCAGACAACTTTTAAAATTACATCTTTCTCCAATTTTCTGGCAATATTTGAACTCTTATGCTATAATTCCGATATGGAAATTATGTTGGGTAAATATTTACGTCAATCGGCGACTTACAAAATATTCTCTCATTTCTTGGTTGTGTTTGCAGATTTTTTGGACACAATCGGCAAGATTATACAACTCGGATTTCATGTTGTTAAATGTATTTTAAAAGGCGAAATCGAGTGGAAGGAATTGTTAACTCAATGTGACAGATTTGGCGTAAGCTCTTTACCGATTACCCTGTCTATTGTCGGAATGACATCCATAATTGTAGCCTCTCAAGTTGCGCACGAAATGGTTAAGCAAGGTGGCGGAAACTTTGTCGGAATGCTTATGACAATTCTTATTGTTAGGGAAGTCGGAGCAATTATGTCCGGTTTTGCAATAACCTCAATGATTGGCTCTTCGTTGGCTTCAGAACTTGCAACAATGCGTGTAACCGAGCAGATTGATGCAATTGAGGTTTTGAGCGTTGACTCGGTAAGATATTTATTTGTCCCGAGAGTTTTGTCAGGAGCAATAATGATGCCGTTTGTCGTAATTTTAGCCTCTGTTGCGGGAGTTTTACTCGGAGCGGTAACTTCTGATATGTTCGCAGGACTTACCTACCGTGCGTATTTTGACTCGGCATATTTGGGCTTATATATGAAGGATATTGGCGTATGTATTTTGAAAGCAATCTTCTTCGGTGCGGCAATTTCTTTGATAAGTTGCACTTGCGGGTATTTTGCAAGCGGGGGTGCAAAGGGCGTAGGTTTAGCAACAACAAAAGCCGTTGTTTGGTCGTTTATCGCAATAGTCGTACTGGACATGGTTTTTGCGGTTTTATTTTTCTTTTAAATTATAGGTATAATTATGAGTATTGAAGTTAGAAATTTAGTTAAAAAATTTGAAGATAAAACAGTTATAAATGATATTTCTTTCAAAGTTCGTGACGGGGAAATTCTTGCGATTGTAGGGTTTTCTGGGTCAGGAAAAAGTACGGTACTGAAACTTATTTGCGGACTTATCCCGTTTGACAGCGGAGAAGTTTTGACCTCAAAAGGCGATATCGCAATGGTTTTCCAATACTCGGCCTTGTTCGATTCATTGACGGTTGCCGATAACATTGCGTTTGCACTCCATGAAAGAAAAGATTTACGCAAAAAATATACGGAAGAACAAATTAAACAAATAGTTTCCGAAAAATTAGAACTTGTCGGCTTAAAAGGGATTGAAAACAAATATCCTTCCGAATTGTCGGGCGGCATGCAAAAAAGGGTAAGTTTTGCCCGTGCAATCGTGACAAATCCTAACACAATTCTGTATGATGAACCGACTGCGGGCTTAGACCCGATGTCCTCGACCTTAATTGAGGATTATATTGTAACCCTGAAACGTGAAATCAATGCCGCATCTGTTGTCGTAACCCACCAAATGTCAACGATAACACGAACGGCGGACAGAGTTATAATGTTGTATGACGGAAAAATTGTTTTTGAAGGCACTCCGACAGAATTATTACAACAAAATACACCATATACAAAACAATTTGTCACCGCATCACTTGACGGACCGATGCAAATGCAGGCATAATATGAGAAATTGAAAACAAAATAAGAGTTAAAGGAAGATAAGAATATGAATTCTATTTGAAAGCAATCTACTTGCTGATTGATTTCCGTGCATATTACCACTAGGCAATAAGCGCTGCGGACGACTGCTGCAAATGCGACAGGCGAGCTCGGAAGCATTCTCCAGCTGGGCATCACCCTGATGCTGGTCGTACTCTACCTTAGCCAGCTTATCCTTCTTTGGAAGAGCGTCGGAGGTATAAGAAACGGAGGCAGCAGATACCTCTCCATAGCCTGCGAAGACCAT
>SFZC01000107.1 GCA_004558955.1 bacterium
AACCGATAAATTTTTTGCTGAAAAATTTATCGGGTTAGCGTGCCGCATACTTGTTCGTACGGCTCGAATATCCCATTCTCGCCTACGATAAGATAAATTCCCCTTACCGCTATGTAAAACAGTAAAATAATATACCAAAAGTGTAACCCTGAGCTGGTTTCAGGGTCTCTTTAGGTCAAAATTTTACAGGGGTTTTGGAACTTAATTATTGTTTTATTTTGATTATGGAAAAGATTCTGAATCACGCACTCGCATTAATCGTGCCTTCACTTCGTTTTCGGCACTTGAACTCGTGCTGTTCAGAATGACTATTTGGTAAGCCTACCAAGTGGCTCGTCATTCTGAAAACTTAGAAAATATATATGAACGTTAGTGAATATAATATTTTCAAGTTATTCAGAATCTGTTAAAAACTTCCTAGCAGGTTCGCTTTGTAATAAGCTGTTAGTGTTGATTTTAAAAACTTTTTGTTTAATATATAATCAAAGTATGAGAAATATTTTATCTTCAATTAAGGGAACTATTGTTGTATCTGTTCAGGCTATGCCGTCTGAGCCTTTATACAAGGAAGATTGCATGCTTGCGATGATGCGTTCTGTCGTAAACGGCGGTGCAGGAGCATTAAGAGTTGCAGGGGCTCGTGATGTCAAAAATGCTAAGGCAAATTTTGATATCCCCGTAATCGGTTTGACCAAGCCGAACGTAATTCCGAAGAATTACAAAGAAATCGTTTATATTACGCCGACAATAAAAGATGTAATTACGCTTGTTGAAGCGGGTGCGGATATTGTTGCTTTTGACGGAACTCAGCGTAAGCGTCCCGAAAACGAAAAGCTCACAGATTTGATAAAATATATTCATATCAATAAAAGACTTGCGATGGCTGATATTTCAACCTTTGAAGAAGGTATAAAAGCCAAAGAATCAGGTGCCGATATTTTATCAACAACGCTTGCCGGTTACACCTTAGAATCCGCAAATTCACCAGCAAAAGAACCTGATTTTGAGCTACTTTCTCAACTTGTTACTCAAACAAACATGCCTGTAATTTTGGAAGGTAGAATTTGGGAACCACAACAGGTTAACAAGGCATTTGAACTCGGTGCTCACTGTGTTGTTATAGGTTCAGCGATAACTCGTCCGCAACTCATTACAAAACGCTTTGTATTTAGAAATAAATAACAGATTTACATTTTTTTAGTATAGGAATTGTTATGAAAATATTGTCAAGACTTCAGATATCACAAGGTTATACAAGTAAAGATATAGGGAAATTCGTTAGGGAAAATCCTTCACCTCCATTACCTAAAAATAATTTGCCGAATTATGACAGAAAAGTCAAACTAATCGGCAGAGAATACACGGTTCGTGAAATCAGAAGTATTTACAAGTTTTTGAAAACTCAAGTTGCTTTATTTAAAGGCGAAAAGTAAAAATTAAGGAGTGAAAAATGGAAAAGGCTTTGGCTATAGATATTGGCGGTACGAAAATTTATAACGCTATAATTGACAAAAACGGAAATATAATAAGCAAGATTGAAAAAGCTCATACTCCGAAGACTTTTGCTGAAATTAAATCAACTCTTGAAGATATTGTAAAACGTCACGAAAACGAGGTCGATTTGGTTGCTTTTTGTACCTGTGGTGCGGTAAATAATCAAAATACGGGGATTGTAGGTTCGACGGGAAATATTGCAAAAGAATACCCTACAATGCCTTTTCAATCGATTTCAACAAAGCCTGTTTATGTGGAAAATGATGCTAACTGTGCGGCTTGGGCGGAATATAAAATCGGAGCATCAAAAAACACTTCAGTGTCCGTTATGATTACACTCGGTACCGGTGTTGGGGGCGGAATAATTATTAACGATATGCTTTTAAAAGGTCAAAACGGGGCAGCAGGCGAAATGCACTTCAAAATGAGTACAAAAAAAGAACGTAAATGCACCTGTGGTGCGTGGGATTGTTTTGAATGTTATGCCTCAGGAAACGGATTGAAAAAAACTGCGGAAGAAATGCTAAATAATCCTGATGTTACGACCTATGATGTAGTTGACGGAGTTAAAGCAAATGACCCAAAAATGGTAGAAATTTTAGATAAATGGCAAAAGGATATTGCGGAAGGTTTAATCGGACTTGCTGATATTTTTGACCCTGATTGTATAGTTTTGTCAGGTTCTATGGCAGAATTTACGGACACTAAAAAGATTGAAGACTATGTTAATTCTCAAATCGTTACAACTCCGACAAAGGTTAAACTTGCAGAAGCAGGGAATTTCTCTGGCATGATTGGTGCTGCTTTGCTTGGTTTTGACAAATTTGACGGTGGTGAGGACAACAAATAATGGGCAAATCTAAGACAAGAATTTTCAGAAAAGGGATAAACGACCAAATAACACGCTTGAGCCGTACCGATGCCGTGAAAAATGTTGTTCGATATCTTAATGAAAATGATCTCACAAGGGCTCACGATTTGATTACGATGTTCGGGTTTGATGCGGAAGAAATTCTTGAAGCTGGTGCAAGTTATGAGCACGTTGTAGCAATGAAAAATATTTTGAAAATATGATGAAAATCAGTATTTTGAAAAAGTTTGCATTTTGGCTTAATTGTGCGAGAGTTTACACTTTGCCGATTACTGTTTTGAATTGGCTTGTCGCTTTTGTTTTTTCACTAAAACTCGGCGGAAAAGCCGTATTGGGAATTTTAGCTCTTGTCGGAATTTCGTTTGCACATATGGCGGCAAATCTTCTTGATGATTATTTTGATTATAAAATTCTTTTAAAAAATGAAAAATTTTTAAATTCAGCACAAAATTGTAAATGTTGGTATTTGAAAAATAATCAGGCAACAGTTGAAGAGTTAAGATGTACAATTATTGCTTTTCTTGCCTGTGCAGCCGTGATTGGTGCAATTTTGTTCTTAACTTCAGGGTATTACGTTGTAATTTTTGCAATAATCGGGCTTGTGATTTCGTTGACTTATCAGAAATTCTCATTAAACGGAATTGGCGAACTTGCCGTTATGATTGCCTTTGGTCCTTTACTATATGAGGGAACTTATTATGTAATGACGGGAAGTTTGTCACAAAATCTGTTACTTTTATCTTTTGCGTGTGTATTTTTCACAATTTCGATATTGTATGTTCATATGTTGATGGATTATGATGGTGATGAATGTTCGCATAAAAAAACACTTTGCAGATTTTTCAAAACGAAAGAAAAGGCTCTACGATTTTTGACGTTTTTCTATTTGCTCGGGTTTGTAAACATTATATTTTTGGGCGTGATTTCTGCTAATTTATGGTATTTGTTGACACTGCTAACTTTGCCGTTGATTTTTGATTTGTATAAATCATTGATAAATTTCAATAATGATAAAACCGATTTGCCGCAAACACGTTTTTGGCACGCTCCGCTTGATAATTGGGCTAAAATAAAAGAAACAACTGATGCTCCGTTTTATTTCAGATTTTTTTATGTGAGAAATATTACCACATGGTTTATGATTTTGACTTGCATTGCTATACTTTTGAGATAAGACGAGTTTAAAATAAAAACCGACTATGCTTGTACATAATCGGTTTCCTCAAGTTAAATTTGTTATTTAATTAAGCAACAAGGTCTAATTTTTTAGGTTTTGCCGCTTCATCTTTTTTCTCACCTGTAACTACGGGAGCTTCAGGTTGTTTGGCTTCTGTTGTAGGTTTAGTTTCTTCCGCAGGTTTTGCTTCTGTTGTTTTTGGAGCATCTGCTTTTGCTGCTTCAGGGGCTACTGCAGGTTTTGAAATATCTACAGTATCTTTTTCAGGAGTGTTTTCCAATTTGATGTTTTTAACGTTATTTACCAATTCTTCTTTGACAAATTTGTCAAGTTCCATTTTTCTTGTGCCGTTTTTATCACCAACAAGGGTTACAACGCCGTCTTTTTTTGTTGCCGTAACGTTTTCCCCGTCTTTTGTTTGATATGCGATTGTTGTAAATTTTGGTTGAATTGCTGCTACTTCTGCCATTTGAATACCTTCCTTTCAAGTCTGTTTGTACCCTATTATAAATCCCTGAATATAAAAATTTGCTAGTTTTTTTGATTTTCTTTTACAATTCTTAATTGAGTTTTTCATATTGTTTAATCGTTTAATTAATGATATCCTAATTTTATGATAGATTTAATGGTTTTGTACATATTAGTAAATCACGATTTCACGATGTATGCGATTTTGAAACGCATTCAGGAATATTTTTTAGCCTATACAAATCCGAGTTTCGGAGCGTTGAAGCCTGCTTTAGTTAGACTTGAGAAACAAGGTTTTATAACTTCCTCAAAAGTAATGTCTGACGGCGGAAAATTGTCCGTATTTTATGCAATCACAAAAGACGGCTTGAAAAATTTGCGAAATTTGATGCTTAAACCGATGTCAAAAAATCCGTTGCAATTTATGTCTGATGCTAAAATTAAGTTGTCTTGTCTGTCCGTATTGGAACCTGAGGACAGGGCTGAAGTTTTTGCGGATATCAGAACGAATGTTTTAACTCACAAAAATAATGCGGAGAAAATTCTCACTGATGAATACACTCCTCTAACTACTTATCAAAAGATAGTATTAGATGATACGGTTTGTACATACAAAAATTTTATTACAATGATTGACCAACTGGAGAAAGATTAACATGCCTGCAATCGTAAACAGTGTGACAGAAGGTTCGATAGCCGAAGAAATCGGTATAGAAACAGGTGATGAAATTCTCTCTATTGACGGAATTACACCGACCGATATGATTGATTATAATTTCTATATCAAATCCGAATTGGTTACTGTTGAAATTAAAAAGAAAAATGGCGAAATTGAAGAAATCGAAATCGAAAAAGATTTTGATGATGATTTGGGAATAGTTTTTGAAAGTGCGGTTTTTGACAGAATTAAGCCTTGTCTTAATCATTGCATATTTTGTTTTGTTGACCAGCAGCCAAAAGGTTTGCGAAATACCTTGTATGTCAAAGATGATGACTACAGATTGTCGTATTTGCAGGGTACTTATATTACCTTAACCAACCTGAAAGAAGCGGATAAAGACAGAATAAAACGTATGCACTTAGGACCTTTTTATGTATCTGTTCATACTACCAACCCCGAATTGCGTGCGAAAATGCTGAGAAATCCGAATGCGGGGAAGGCATTAGAAAATTTAAAGTGGTTCAGGAAAAATAAAATTCCGTTTCACGCTCAAATTGTTCTGTGTCCGGGATGGAATGACGGAAAAGAACTTGACCGAACTTTGTCTGACCTTGCAGAACTTAAAAATACCGTGTTGTCAGTAGCCATTGTTCCTGTCGGAGTGACAAAATTTAGGGAAGGTTTGTTGAAACAGGTTGATAAACAATGTGCAAAAGAAACTATCGAAATTGCCTCAAAATATAAGCGTGTTTGTTGTTCGGATGAGTTTTTCCTGCTTGCGGATGCTCCGATTCCGCCTGCCAAATATTACGGAAATTTTGGACAACTTGATGACGGTGTCGGGTCATTGCGTTTTACTTTGGATAATTTCAACAGATTGAAACTTCCGAAAAAGATTTCAAAAACTTTTAAAATGATTTTTGCGTGTTCTTATGCTGCAAAAAATATGTTTACCGAAATTTCCGAAAAATTGAATAAAATCGAAAATTTGACAGTTGAAATACGTCCGGTGCAGTCAAGGTATTGGGGTGAAAACATCACTGTAGCGGGACTAATCACGACAGATGATTTAATCAGAACCGTAGATGAAACAGATGGAGATATTGTTGTTATTCCATCGATAATGCTTCGACCTTATACTGAAGACTTTTTGGACGGAAAATCCTTGTCTTATGTCAAAGAACAAACCGGAAAAGCTTTCTTCGTTCAGCAAAATATTTATTCCCTTGAAGAGGTTGTGGAATTTATAAGAGGGTTGTAAGTTGGAGCTTGTTCATTTCTATACGAAATTTACACGAAATTAAAAAAAAGTCGTAAATTGAGTGTCGCAAATTTTAAAATTCAAAGAAATTAAAAATATAATATTTACCTGTAAAGCCGCTATACAAAAGAAAAAGTTGCCAATACTATTGTTGGCAACATTAAATAAACACGAGGATATTAAGAGAGAGAGTATAAAAAATCTTTGTTATATCTTAGTTATCA
>SFZC01000108.1 GCA_004558955.1 bacterium
GTTTAAAATAAAAAGTAAAAAACTTATTGAAAGAGAAAAATTAAAAGGAGATAACTAAAATGAGAAATGTATTCTTTAGTTTTATTATCAATGACAATCTTGAACGCTTTGGAATTATTGGTGGATTGAGTGAGTCAGAGGAAAGAGAATTAACTGCAGTTATGGCAAATAATCATTTTCGAAGATTAAATTGTGAGTTAGATAGGACAATAGAGCAACAAGTAAATGATTTTGTGGCAAATAATCCACAATATATGTTTGTTCCGGCAAATCAAGTTTTTCCGGACAGTACACATATACATATAACAACAAATAGTTGGTCTAGTTTTTAAGAAATAGTATGTGGAAGTATAAAATTTAGAAGGAGAGTAAGAAATGCCGAAGGTTAGTATAATTGTACCGATTTATAATGTGGAACAATATTTGAGAGAGTGTATGGATAGTGTTGTTAATCAAACCCTGAAAGACATCGAAATTATTTGTGTCAATGATGGTTCAACTGATAGCTCTCTTTCAATAATTAAAGAATATGCACAAAAAGACAACCGTATAAAAATTATTGATAAACCAAATTCAGGTTATGGAGATTCAATGAATAAAGGTTTAGATATGGCAACAGGTGAGTATATCGGTATTGTTGAACCGGATGATTTTGTGTCAAAAGATATGTATGAAGTTCTCTATAACAAAGCTACCGAGTTTGATGTTGATTTTGTTAAAGCTGATTTTTACAGATTTACGGGTAATATTGATACATTATGCTTATCTTATAATAAATTAGACCGTTCCGAAGAATATTATAATAAAGTTATTAATCCGCAGGAAGATTTAACTCCTTTTAATTTTGTTATGAATACTTGGAGTGGGATATATAATCGTAAGTTTATTGAGAAATATCATATCAGACACAATACAACTCCGGGGGCAAGTTTTCAGGATAACGGTTTTTGGTTTCAAACATTTACCAGGGCGACTAAAATTTATTTTATAAACAAACCTCTATATATGAATAGACGTGATAATATGAATTCTTCAGTAAAAAATAAAGAGAAAGTTTACTGCATGAAGGAAGAATATGATTATATTCTAAATTACTTAAATAATAACCCTGAATTAAAAGAAAAATTTATCAAAATGTATCAATACAAAAAATTCCATAATTATATTTTTAATTACAATCGTATTGATATTAAATTCAAAAAAGAATTTCTTAAAGTTTTTTCAAATGAATTTAAAATTGCAGTTAAAAATGGTGAAATAGATTGGGATTTATTTCAAAAACACGAGGCCAAAAAATTAAAGTTAATTATTAATAAGCCTGCAAAATTTTATAGATTATCACTATCAAAGATGACGATATGGGAAAGAATTTTCCATATTACAAAAGATGGTATTTATAAAAAGATTTATTTCTGTGGAATAAAAATTAAATTTAAAGATAAACACCAAGATTTAATTAATAGAATAAATTGTTTGGCTAGTATGATAGATAACAATAAATTAAACAATGGTAAAAATGCCAGAGTTACTAACCTTGAACTTAAAACAATCAATAAAAGATTAGAACAGTTGGAAATTTTATTACAACAAAGTAGATAAAGAGGATTTTTAAGATATGAATATAACAGTAATTGGTACAGGATATGTCGGCTTGGTTGCCGGAGCATGTCTTGCGGATATGGGTAACAGTGTTATCTGTGTTGACAATAACGAAGAGAAATTGAACAAGTTAAAACAGGGAATTATTCCGATTTATGAACCCGGTTTGGAAGAACTTGTTAAATATAATGTTTCGGAAAATCGTTTGAGTTTTTCATCAGACATTGATTTTGCGGTTAAAAATTCTGAGGTTTGTTTTATTGCTGTCGGAACTCCGCAAGGTGAAGACGGTTCTTGTGATTTGCAATATGTTTTGAAAGTTGCCGAACAAATTGCCCAAGCAATGAACGGTTATAAGGTTATTGTTGACAAATCAACCGTTCCGGTAGGTACGGCTCAAAGAGTCAGTGAAATTATAAAAAAATACACTTCTCATGAGTTTGACGTGGTTTCAAATCCTGAGTTTTTAAAGCAAGGTAACGCTGTTGAAGACTTTTTGAAACCTGATAGGGTTGTAATCGGTTCTAATTCTGACAAAGCAACCGCAATTATGCAGGAAATTTATTCACCATTTTTCCGCACGGGTAACAGAGTTGTTGTTATGGACGTTAAATCGGCAGAAATGACCAAATATGCTTCAAATTCTTTCCTTGCAACAAAAATCTCATTTATGAACGAGATTGCTAATCTTTGTGAAAAAGTCGGAGCTGATGCTGAAATGGTACGAATCGGTATGAGTACGGATTCCCGAATAGGCAACAAGTTTTTATTCCCGGGGCTTGGATATGGCGGAAGTTGTTTCCCGAAAGACGTTAAGGCACTTATCAAAACGGGTTCCGAAAACGGTTGCGAAATGTCCATAATAAAATCCGCAGATGATGTGAATAAAAATCAAAGGTTGTTATTTATTGATAAAATTAAAAAACATTTTAATAACGATTTGAAAGGCTTGACGGTTTGTGTTTGGGGTTTGGCATTTAAACCCAAAACCGATGATATGAGGGAAGCTCCTGCAATTACCATAATTAATGAATTGTTATCTTGTGGTGCAAAGGTTAAGGCATTTGACCCGAAGGCATTTGATAGTGCAAGATTTCATTTTCAAGATAAAATTACTTATTGTAAAAATCAATATGAAGCTCTTGAAAATGCGGATTGCTTATTGCTCTTGACCGAATGGAACGAATTTAGACGTCCTGACTTGGAAAAAGTTAAAACATTACTAAGAAAACCCGTAATTTTTGACGGCAGAAATCAATATGATTCAAAAAGATTAACATCAAAAGGCTTTACTTATTATCAAATAGGAAAATGTTGCGAAGGATAGATATATGATAAAATTTTTAGATTTGGAAAGGGTTAATAATCGTTTTAGAACTGAAATTGATGCGAGATTTAAGGCAATTCTTGACAAGGGTTGGTATTTGCAAGGCGAAGAAAATAAAAAATTCAGCACAAATTTTGCAAAATATTGCGGTACAAAATATTGTCTTGGCGTTGCAAACGGGCTTGATGCTTTGAATTTGATTATCAAGGCGTACGGTTTTGGAGCAGGTGATGAAATTATCGTTCCTGCAAATACTTACATTGCTTCAATTCTTGCAATCTCAGAAAACGGTTGTACTCCGGTTTTGGTTGAACCTGATATCAATACTTATAATATTAATCCCGATTTGATTGAAGAAAAAATAACAGACAAAACCAAAGCAATTATGGTTGTTCATCTGTACGGACAAGCCGTTGAATTGGAAAAAATTTGGGCATTAGCTAAAAAATACGATTTGAAGGTTATTGAAGATTCCGCACAGGCTCACGGTGCTTTTTATCAGGGTAAAAGGGTCGGAAATTTGGGCGATGCAAGCGGATTTTCCTTCTATCCGGGTAAGAACTTGGGCTGTATGGGTGATGGCGGTGCTATTACCACTAATGACAAGGATTTGTATGAAAAAGTGAAAGCGATTGCGAATTACGGTTCTGACAGAAAATATCATCATATTTATAAAGGTGTAAATTCAAGATTGGACGAACTTCAAGCAGCAGTTCTTGATGTGAGGTTGAAATACCTCGATGAAGATAACAAAAGACGCCGTGAAATTGCCAATTATTATTTGAAAAATATTCACAACGAAAAAATAAATTTAAGAAAACCGTATAGTGATGAGGCTAATGTTTGGCATATTTTCCCTATCAGAACAGATAATAGAGAAGATTTGCAAAAATATTTGGAAAGTCACGGTATCCAGACAAATATTCACTATCCGACACCACCTCACAAACAGGGTGCATATAAAGAATGGGAAAATCAAAGTTATCCCGTATCTGAAGAAATCCACAGAACCGAATTGAGTTTGCCGATTTCACCTGTTATGAGCGAGGAAGCAGTTAAAAAAGTCGTTGAGGTGTTGAATGAATGGTAGTCACGGTGATTTTCCGTTAGTTTCGGTTATCCTTCCTGCGTATAATCATGAAAAATATGTTCAAGTCGCAATTCAATCGGTAGTCAACCAAACTTACCAAAATATTGAGTTTATAGTTGTTGATGACGGTTCAAAAGATTTGACGTGGCAAAAAATTCAAGAAATGAAACCTGCTTGCGAGGGGCGTTTTACAAACGTTATTTTTCAAACTAAAGAAAATGAAGGTACTTGTGCGACTTTAAACCGGTTGATTTCTTTGTCGAACGGCGAATATATTTATCTTATTGCTTCTGATGATATCGCAAAACCTCAGGCGATAGAAAAAGAAGTAAGTTTTTTGATTGATAATCCTGATTATGCTTTGGTTGTCGGGGATAGTGAATTTATTGATGATAACGGCAAAGTTTGTTATTGGGACGAAGAAAAAAATATTGTTTATGATAAATCTCAGGCAAGATTTACAAGTTTTTGCAATTATTTGAAAAGTTGTCGGGATTTCAAATTTACTTCAAGAGAATTTGGGTCTTATCGTACGTTATATCTTGGAAATTATATTCCAAACGGGTATTTAATAAGAAAATCTGTTTTTGAAAAAACGGGTTTGTTCACAAAAGAAGCCCCGCTTGAGGATTATTATATAATGCTGCAAATTGCAAAGTATGCAAAGATGAAATTCTTGGACGAAATTTTATTTTCTTACCGCTGGCATTCGGGTAACAGTATTAAAAACAGAGTGGTTGCAGTTGCGAATGATATGAAAACAAGACAGTATGAAGAAAAAATTATTTCAGATATTGAGGCTCTTGAAAATCGTGGTGTCTTGGACGATGTCGTTTGCTTTTTACGTTGTAATGTGCAAATGAAAGAATTAAAGCATTCGAATAGTGATTTGCAAGACGAGATTTACCTGATAAAACACAAAAATATGGTGGTTTGGAATTACTATTGCTACAAATTTTTATCAAAAATTTTACTCGGCAGGGTGAGAAAATATTGTGAATTTCAAGCAAAAAGATATCATCACAAGGTTCTGAAATTAAGAAAAGTCTTGGAAAAATAATCTGAAATTTCCTATATTTTTGTTGTCAAATTCTTAATATTTTTGATGTAAAGTTTTTCGGTTTCGAGTTTACCGTAAAATCCCTCGATTGTTTGACTTGATAAAGGTTTAGGGCGAATTGTGTTGCTTATGGAAAGGTTTGAAGTTTTTTCATTTTCTACTTGGGGGATTGACACTGAAATTCAATTATAATCAAATTTTCCGCTTTTTTATGTCTGTTTGTAAAAATTTATTACAAAAAATTTAAAATTTTTTTCAAAAATTCGCTAAAATTACTTGACTAGGGATATTGATGTAATATGATGAAGTAACATGCAAAAGTAAAGTTGGGTGAATTGTGCCTAATTCATAAAACATGAAAAAACAAAATTCCGCAACTTGTACAACTCCCTGAAATTGCAGTTATTTGCCAAATCTTTTGGCAGAGGGTTTACAGCCTTAAGTTAGAAAAACGTTTTATAGTAGTACATCATTATTAAAATGAGGTGAATTGATGTCTGAGACAAAATATGCAAAAAGAGTAACGCCAATGGGCATTCCACACACCCGTTTGGACGATTTACCGGACCTTATTGAGGTGCAAAAAAAATCATTTGAGTGGTTCTTGAAGGAAGGTTTGAAGGAAGAATTACTTTCTTTTTCTCCTATTAAAGACTACACAGGAAGATTAGAGCTACACTTCTTGCCGAATTATACTTTCGACAATGCAAAGTACACGGTTGAAGAAGCTCGTATTCATGATGCAACTTATGCAAAACAGTTGCGTGTTATGATTAGATTGGTTAACCGTGACAGCGGTGAAATCAAAGAACAAGAAATTTATTTAGGTGATTTTCCTCTTATGACAGAAAGTGGAACATTCATAATAAATGGAGCAGAAAGAGTTGTAGTCAGCCAGTTAGTACGTTCACCAGGATGCTATTATGATGAAGAATAAGAAGGAGAAGAAGAAGGAGAAGAAGAAGGAGAAGGAGAAGGAGAAGGAGAAGGAGA
>SFZC01000024.1 GCA_004558955.1 bacterium
TACATTGTAACAACCTGTTTAATATCGTAACAGATTCCGGCTCGGCGGCCGGAATGACTATTTGGTGAGCTTAGCAAAGCTTTCGTCATTCTGAAAACTTAGAAAATTTTTGCGAAAGTAAAGAGAATTAAAATTACGATATTTATATTCATAAAAGAAAATTTCAATAATCAGGTATAAAAATTTTTTGAAAAACTTTTATAATTTTATAAATCCGAATAAATAATTTTCTTCTTTTCCATTGTATTCTTTGGTTTTGATGAGCGGAACTCCGCAAAAATATTTTACTTGTTTTGTAATATTTTGTTCTTCTTTTGGTAAATTTAGATTATTTTCTTTGAAAAATTCAATGATATATTTTTTAGAATTGTAGGCTTCTCGGATTTTTTCGGGTGTATTTTTTGAACGGATTATTGAACCGCTGTTTTGCCTGTAATGATAGATTGCAGTTGGAACAGTGACGATTTGTTTTGCGGATTTTATGACTTCGGGCAGGTATAAAACGTCTTCAAAAATTACGCCTTCTTTAAACTTTCTGGTTTTAACCAATTCGGCTTTATACAATTTGTTCCAAACATAGCAACAATTAGGGATATCGCACGCTTTGATTTTATCTTCAAGTGTTGAAAATACTTTTTGCTCGGTATAAGAAATTCTGTATAATGATTTGCTTTTTTTCTCACGAAGAACGGAAGAACACGCAATATCGCTGTCGGTTTGTGAGATTGCATTATACAGGTTTTCAAAATATTTAGGTTCTATCCAATCATCAGAATCAATAAATGAAATATATTCACCCGTTGCAATATTTAAACCGTTATTTCTTGCCGCTGAAACTCCTTTGTGGTCTTGTTTTATGAGTTTTATTCTGGTGTCTTTTTGTGCAAAATCCGTCAAAATTTTTAGCGAATTATCGGAAGATTGGTCATCGATGCAAATAATTTCAAGATCTTTATATGTCTGCGAAACAATGCTTCCCAGACATTTGCCAATGTATTTTTCAACATTATGCACAGGTATAATTACCGAAATCTTTGCCAAATTCTACTTCCTTAATTCCAATTCAGTGTTACATGTATATTTTAGTGAAAAAATTTGCATAAATCAATGAGTTGTATATTTAAAATACTTACTTTTTGATGAAAATATATCTTGAATATGCTTATTTGTGAGGCTTTTCTTATTTATAATGTTCAAAACAGGTGGAATATGGATAATAAAAAACTTTTAGGTAAACGGATAAAGGAATTGAGAAAGCATTTGGGCTTGACGCAAGAAAAACTTGCAGAAATGATATCTATTGAAACTACTTCTTTGAGCGGAATAGAAAGCGGCAGGCATTTTCCGTCCTTGCCTACGGTTGAAAAAATTGCAAGAAATTTGAAGGTTGAAATGAAGGTTTTGTTTGATTTTAGCCATTTACAACCTGTCGATAAAATGAAGGATGACATTATAAATAATATCGATAAATTGGAAGATGAAAAAATTGCATTTATCTATCGTTTTTTTGAAGATTTGAAATAATTTGCAACGTAATAAAAGTTTATAAAGTTAGCAAAAAAATATTTTACGAGCCTTTAAATATTCGGATAATCAATTAGAAAGGTTCAGCATGTACATTTCCCCTACAGGTTTAAAACAAAATAGATATAGTGTTAATGTTCCGTCATTTAAGGCAAAGAACGAAATGCCTTCTGAAATTGATTTGTTGAAGGAAATCAGAAAGGGCAATGTAAACCCGAATCAGGTAGATAATACAACAGGTGAAACGATTTTTCAGGTGTTGGTAAAGAATAACTATATCAATGCTGTTTCTTATCTTATAGCAAAGCCATCAAACCGTGACAAAATTATAAATTTTTCGGCAAACGGAAAATATCCGCTTGATTATGCCGTCAGTGACAAAATGAAAACGATTTTGTCTTCACACGGTGCGATTTCAAGCCCTAAAAAAGATATTGCTGAAGTAAAGTCAGATTATCCCGATGCAAGAGAAACTGCTGCAAAATTGTACATGGCAAATCCTGTTGTTGTCACTCCAAATCAGATGAAAACAGCCCCTGCAGAACCTTCAAAAACCCCTCATCAAGTGACTGAAAATATTGAAGATGAATTACCGGTTCAAGATGTTTCAAAACCTGTAGAATCACAAAACCCAGAAAATGATGAAACGGATTATTTCAATTCTTTTGAAGAGGTTGAAGATAATAATGATAACGTTTCTGAAAATAATGACAAATCGGTCTATGCAAATTATTCGGAATTGAAAACAGACGGTAACGTTAAAAAAATGTACGAAATAATCGGAATGGACGATTTAAAATCCGTGATGTTTGAAAACGTAATTGCACCGATAAATGAGGAGTTTTCGGGAGAAACCTTGAAGGCAAATAACATTGATATTCCGAACGGAATTTTAATTCAAACGCCCGAAGATATTACAGGGTTTGTAAAATCTTTGTCGGTAGAAACCAAAATGCCTGTATTGCAAGCATTTACCCCGAACGAAGTCAAGCCGATGTTGAACGATATCGAGAAAATTTACGAAAAAACGGGAAAGAAAACCATTATTTTAATTCGTGGTTTTGACAATTTCTTTACAACGGGTGCTAATTGTGCGTTAGATGAGCATAATTTTATGTTGACTGTTGAAAATTGTTCTAAAAAAGGTGCATTAATTTTGGCTACTGCAGATGATAAGTGTAATATTAATAAAAAATTCTTGAGAGCGGGAGTTTTTGACAAGATTGTTGATTTGCCAAAACCTGATTATGCGACAAGAAAATTATATTTGGATGAATATTTCAGGGATAAACATTTATTCAGCGAGTTAGCTCCGATAAGTGGCGAAATTGCCGAAATGATGGATAATTTCACTTGTTCCGATATTGAAAAAGTTTTGGCAGACAGTGCAAGACATGCCGTATATATTTGCAGAAACACTGTTACTCCCGAAATTTTAAAAGAGGAACTTGCTGTCTTTACAAAAGAACACGGCATTACTCCGATTGATGAGTACAACAAGACCGCAATCTATGATACCCCTGAATTTCAACGTGTTCCGATAGCGGAAGACGAAATGAAAAGTTTGGACGAAATGGGCGGGCTTGATGAAGTGAAAGCACGTTTGGAACGCTTGTATGTACAGCCGTTTGGAAAATTGGAAGAATTGAAAAAACAACTTGGCAGTGCCGCAATTCCTGACGGTGCGATATTTTATGGTTCGTCGGGTAACGGTAAAACATTGACAGCAAAGGTTTTGGCAAGGGAACTGGGGTTGCCGTTTTATGAAACAAAATTGTCTGATGTTGCAAGTCCATACATTCACGAGGTAAGCAAAAATATTAGAAGTATGGCAAAACAACTCAACGATAAGTACGAAAAAACGGGTGAAATGTCCGTTTGGTTCTTAGATGAGTTTGATTCACTCGGTGAGGCTCGTGACGGGCAAACCGCAAGTCATAAACAAGAAGTTACAAATACACTTTTGCAGGAATTGAATAATCCGTCATCAAAAGGTTATATTTTGATTGCAGCGACAAATAATCTTGACGGAGTTGATACGGCGTTGAAACGAAGAGGGCGTTTGGGAAATTGGATTGAGTTTTCAAGCCCTACCCATGATGAAATTATTGACATTGTGAGAAAAAATCTTTCAAAAACTCCGTTTACCCAAAAGTATAGCAAAAATCGTGAATTTTTGGAGAAAATTGAAAAAGAATTTGAAGGAAGCTCAATTTCTTCAATAGTTTCGGTTTTGACTGATGCGAAACGTGAAGCGATTTTGTCGGGTGAAGATTTTGAAACTTGTATAAAAACCTGTTTTGACGAACACACAAAACGTCAAATGGGCGAATTTTGCAATAAAGCGGGCTTAAAACAACATCAATACAGGGATTACGATTTTAAAAATCTTGATGAATTAGGCGGAATGGAAGAGGTAAAACAGGCATTAACAGACAATGTTATTAACGTTTGGAATCCTGAAATCCGTAAGGCGTTGCTTGCTAACCGTCGAGCAATCCCGGGTGGCATAATTTTAGAAGGACCTGCGGGAACAGGTAAAACCACCATGATTGAAACTTTGGCAAGACAAATGGGTGTTCCGTTGTTTAAAATGAATTATGCTCAGGACGGAAATGAGTATATACACGGCGTTTCAAGGAACGTGACGGAAATTTTTGACCGACTTGCTCTTCAATCAAAAATTATGAAAAAGCCTGTTATGTTGTTCTTTGATGAGGCTGAAAAATTCTTCCCTCGTTATGCGGACGGTCATCAAATCGAAGAGGTAAACACTTATAAAGACTTAATGAATAATGCTTCTGATAATGGTATAATTCTTGTCGGAGCAACAAATCATCTTGATTTAGTAAACCAAGAGATTATAGGCAATCCGAGAAGAATGGGAACTGTAATCCATGTGGGTAATCCAAATGTTAAAGACAGACAAAGTCTTGTAAAATCGTTGCTTTCTGAGTTGCCGATTTTAGAAGAACCGTTGACTGACGAGGTGGCTAGCGAATTGGCGGAACTTGCTGAGGATATGTCAGTCGGACAAGTTGCGGATTGTGTTGATAAAATTATTGTTAAGGCTGTTAAGAAGAAGGAAAACATCACAACAGAACAGCTTTTAGACGGTTTTAAATCTCAAAAAGAAAACAGTAAAAGGTAAAATAATGCAACTAAGACCCATTCAAAGTACAAATAAAAATAATAATAATCCCGTGAATTTTCAAGGTATTCACGGTAGCGAAAAAATATTAAGCAGACTTCCCGAGTTAAGATTAGACAGATTTGGAATTGATGAGTGCGGGGACAGATTTGAAGTTCTTATCACTACAGGCAAGACAACTTTTTGGGGGCAGTTTAAGGAATTTTTCGTTCAGGTCGGGGAAGGCATTACAACGAATTCAAAAGGAAAATTAGAGCTGGTGGGTGCAAAAAGCGAGCGTTTGGCTTTTGAAACTGATGGACGATTGCAAGAGGGACATTATGATTCGTTAAATTTGTTTGGGCAACTGATTCGTAATATTACCAAAGATATTTCTTCCGAAAAACTGAAAAAATATCTTATGGAAGGCAAACTCAGATTTTCTGATTTTCCGTCTTATGCTGCTTCAAATTTGAGAAATTCGTTAAATGACAAGGATTTGGAAGAGGTTGCTAATTTTTACACGGAGAAAATGCTAAAAACCGTTGATAATGAAGGAAATACACCTTTACATAAAGATAGTGAGAATATTCGTTTTGCAACGGAATTTCTTCAAGGATTTCCCGAGTTGTTGGCGGATTTGTTGTTGACGAAAAACAGAGCCGGCGAAATTCCGACAGATTTAGGAATTTATAGTAACTTGAGTTTAGATTCAGTAAGAATACTTAAAGATATAGTGAAACAGTTGCGTACCAATCCGAGAGCTCTTGTTACCTTAATGGATTATAAAGCTCCTGATGCGTTGAATAGTCCCTCTTTGGCTGAGCGAGTTCAAAATGGGGCAAATTCCGGATATGGCGAAGAAATTTTAAAAACCGTCAAAGAGGCAAAAGACGTTGTAAATTCAAGTTACGGAAAATTTACTCCCGTGTTGTCCCGCACGGAGTATCGTGTTGCAAAAGAGGTGGAAGAACTCACAAAAGACGGAATTGATATCAATAAAATTTTGAAAATTTCGAGAATCTCTGAGGTTAAAAATACTAACGGGAATTTGTTAAATTCTACGAATTTTATCACTAAAATATTAGATTTTATCGTCAATGAAGCAAATTTGGACGACAAACAAATGACAATAAATATATTGAAAAATTTGCCGGAGTTAAGTTTTGATAAAGTCGATGATATGGGCATTTCGGTTTTGGAAAAGATTATGAATACTGAAGATTTTTCACTTTTAGAACTTGTGAAAGGCAAAAAATTGAGTTATCATCCTGAACTTGATGATGCTTATAACCAAATTGATAATGACGAATTTAAAAAACAACTTTCTGAATTCAATTTGAATTTTATAGATTTGAAAAGGGCTATTAAGGCCGCATCTATGGACGCCGTGAAGAAGTTGGAGTTTGAATTTGAATCACCGTTTTATCACAGAAAAACTACAGGTCGGGAAATCTACGACACCTCTCGAGAAGATGACACTTACGAAATGTGGTTTTATCGTGATTTTTGTGATAAGTACAAAAAATATCTTTACACACAATATGATGAAAGAGATGAAAAAGTCGCACAGAAGCCTCGTGGTTGGTGGGAATAACAAATAAGAAAGAAAAATAAAATGAGAATACAACAAACAAATACAATAAATTTTACATCAAACAGACAAAGGGAAGCCGAATTGAGGGAACTCAGACGCTTACAGGAGCAAAGACGATTGCTTGAAAGACAAAATTTACTTCAAAGTATTTCGTATCCTTCGCTTGATAACTCAATAAGTACACAAGTTGCCGGTTTTTTGTCAAAATTCACCTGTGCAATTCAAAACGCATCGGAACATAACGTAATGGAGTTTTTCGGCGATGAACAAACCGCTCAAAGTTTGCGAAAAAATTTGTCGCCCGAATGTCAGGCGGATAGCAAAATGTTGCGTAAAGAAATCCAAACAATGCAGGAATTGAAAGACCCTGTGATGATGCTTTTGAGTGCAAACAAAATGAAAAAATTTACACCGAAAGAAGGCATTTTATCACCTGACCAACAACATAATTTTGTTGAAGGTTTAAAAAATACTGTTTCCACCGTTGTGAGAAATTCAGACCTTGAAAAATTTGAACCCGAAGACAAAGCCGCAATTTTAGAAATGGTGCAAAAGGTTGAAAATTCTACTTCCGTAAATTTTGGCATTGAAGAAAAATTAAAAGTTTTGGTTGACCGATTAAATTCTAAAAAAGTCAAAATTGGCTTTATTCCGCCAGTAAAGGTTCGGGAATTGGGTTTAGACAAAATTAAACTGAAATAAAAAAGGATAAATATGAAAATTCAACAGGTACAATATAATAATAACGTAATGTTTAAGGGATTGTTTTCAGGGAAAAATAATACAAATCCCGTAAACATTACTGAACAACATGATACTTTTGAAAAGGAAGCTTCGGCAGCTCAAGAAGTGCCGACTAAGAAAAGTTTTTTGTCTAAATTAAAAAATCCGATAAAGACCGCTACCGAGCAACTTTTAGAGTATAACAAGGCAAAAGAACATGAATATAATTTGGAATTGTTGGAACACGGGTGGACTAATTCTCGGAAAATCAGAGATAGAGTTCTTGAAGGTAAATTTGATATCGTCAAATATTTTGGTCATAACATACCTAATATATTTTTGGAAAGTGACCGTAGAGAGGTTATGGACTATTTCATAAAACAGCAGTTGACCGAAGATTCTGAACGAAAACTCCCGATGCACAAATATACACCGAAGGAAATGCAGGCTGTAATGGTATATTTAGGCGGTTGTCCTGAAGTTTTAGGGGAAGTTCTCTTGGCAAAAGATATAAACGGCGAAATTCCTATTCATAAATTATTACAGGCTGATTATACTAAAGAGGCTCTTGACAATATTTGCATTTTGGATAGCAGTGCTTTCATGAATGACAAAATTAAAGTTACAATGTTTGAAGCAAGAGATGGAAACGGTATGCGTGCAATAGATTGGTTGCTTAACTATAACATTATAAACCGAAAAGATATCTTTCATCCTTTTTCGGATACTATTCTTTGTGGTATCGGGCATGATAAAAGGGGTATTATTGAAGAGTCAGGCAAGTTTGAACCGTTTATACCCGTAAAAGAACTTGAACGCAAAAAAGTGATTGACTCTCTTTGTCAACAAAATTCTCCTGATTTAGAGGGTGTTTTGAACGTATTAAATCATTCTGATATAAAACAAACGGCAGGTTTAGACTTGAACTTGAATGAACATTTTACTGCGGATATGGTGGAATTTTTGACAAATATTGCAACTCCTGAGGAACGTGCTAAAATTCTTCCAAAACTCTATCAAATGAAGAATTTAGACTATGACAAAATCACAACAAACGGGATTCCCGCATTAGAACTCATTTTTAATGCAGAAGACGAAAATTTGCTTGATATCGTTAAAAATAAACATTTTGAATATCGTCCCGAATTGGATTTTGCGTTTAATAATATTCAAGATGAAAAAATCAAAAACTTAGCAAAAAATATAAAAATTGATTTTAAAGATTTGGAAACCTCTTTATGGTTTCATTCAAAGAAAATGCTGGAAATGGCAAAGCATCAATTTGATTCGCCGTTGTATAACAAAGAATATAACGGAGCAATACTCGGTAAATATAACTGGAATAACGGCTCACTCTTCGGAATTTGGAGAGATTTTGAAAAATATATAAAATTTCATTAAAAACTACTCAAGGTCAATATCACTAAAAATTTGAGGTGACGGGGTTTTGTTTTGATAATTCAGCCTGATTTTTGTCGGAACGGTCAATTCTATCGGGGCAGAAATGGATTTTACCTCAGTTGCAGGCATGGTGGCATAAACTTTTCCGTCAATATCAATACATTTTAGTGCAAAATCTTTCAAGGTTTCGTATTGTTGTTGCGGTGTCATACTTTCCCATTTCAGTGCTTCATCAATGAGTTTTTGTTGTTCTTCATAAGTTGTTGTTTGAGTGAAAAATCTTCGTCCACGACCGCTTGCTTCAATCAAATGTGATTTGTCAAATCGGGTAAGGGTTTCAGGGACTAATTCCGGTACTTGTTCAATAGCCGAGCCGACAATATTTTTGACTTTTGCGTAAATATCTTCGTAAAGTTTGCGGGTGGCATTTTCGTTGACAAGTTCGTTTCCTTCAATATTTGGGGCGTGTCTGTAGATTATGTTTGATTTTCCGCTTTCAAACAGTTTGAAAAAGGTTGTAATTGTGTTCGCCATTTGTGAGGTGTAAAGATTTCTGAAAAAGTCCGCATTTTCTTTATTCCCGTTTTTTAGGAATTGTCGTGATTTTTCCATAATTCCCGTAAAAGGATTTATGGAAATGTCTATGGATTCAAACATTTGAGGAGTTTTTTGAGCCATTTGAGCAAGTTTCGTTGAGGTGGTCTGAGCGTATTTAGAATTTTTATTCCACCCTGAGGTGACAAAAA
The DNA here is from genome assembly GCA_004558955.1 of bacterium. Taxonomy (GTDB): domain Bacteria; phylum Cyanobacteriota; class Vampirovibrionia; order Gastranaerophilales; family Gastranaerophilaceae; genus Zag111. The sequence continues at coordinate 9,122 of SFZC01000024.1, forward strand.
GTATCGGAAGGTTTAACTTTTCAAAAATCTGTCCAATCGCATCTGTGACAGAATGTTTCCCCGATAGCCCAATTATTGGAATATCAGAAGGGTTTGAATCGTCAATAATGTTTAAATATTTATTTCCATTCAAAACGTTAAAGCCGAGCCGTTCGTTGAGTTGTTTAAATCCGTCCAAAAATCGTGTCAAATCTTCATACAAAATAGTCTTGTTTTCGTGCGGTGTTGCGTTTTTCAGACAATGTGAACAGCCGACATTACACCCACGAAAAAGGTTCAGCGTTTCAAACCTTTTTGTAATAAAACTCACATCCTCTAATTTTACCCCGTGAAATAGCGGTATGTCAGATTGAACGCCCTCAAGTTGCGACAAATTTAACTTGGTTAACGGGTATTTTGCCTCTTTCAAGTCACGAGGAAGGGTTTTTAAATTAAGATTTATTTTTGATAATGAATTCATTATGTTCAGATAAAAATTGTAAAAGAAAATTTTTGCTATTTTGTTGCAAGGTTTTTCTTATTGAATTTGGCGAATTTTTGTAATATTTTGTAGTTATGAATGAGGATTATGAAAAGATTTTAGATGGGTTGAAGGCTCATTCGCACTTTAGAAATTTGAAAAATTTTGATGATAAAGATGAAAAATTTATCTATTATAAGGGTAAAAAATTATTAAATCTTTCGTCAAATAATTATTTGAATTTTGCAGATAATAAAGCGATTACCGAAGAATTTTTGCAAACCGTAGGCAATAAATATTCCTTTGGCAGTGCCTCAGCACGTTTATTGACGGGAACTTTGCCGGTTTATGATGAGTTGGAAAAACTTTTGGCAACATTGTATAATAAAGACGCAACTTTGCTTTATAATAGCGGTTACCACGCAAATGTCGGCATCTCAAGTTCATTAAATCAAAAAGGTGATGTTATATTTTCCGACAAATTAAATCACGCAAGTATAATTGACGGTATGCAGTTATCTCAGGGTAAATTTTTTAGATTCCCGCATAATGATACGGAAGCTCTTGAAAAATTACTTATCAGAGAACGTGAAAATTATAAAAATGCGTTTATTATAACGGAAAGTGTTTTTTCAATGGACGGCGATATTGCAGATTTGAAAAAACTCGTGGAATTGAAGAAAAAATATAATTGCAATTTGGTGATTGATGAAGCCCATGCTTTTGGTATTTTCGGACAAAAAGGTTTGGGGGTAGCGGAAGAACTTGGAATAATTGATGATATCGATTTGCTTGTCGGAACTTTTGGCAAAGCGGTAGGCTCAATGGGAGCTTTTGTTGTAGGTTCAAGAGTTTTAATAGACTTTTTGATAAATAAATCCCGTTCGTTTATTTTTTCAACAGCGTTGCCGCCGATAAATGTTGCGTTTACAAAATGGATTATTGAGAAGAAATTCCCGCAAACTTTGGCAAAGCGTCAACGCATGCTAAATATTGCACAAAAATTCGGAAGTCCGAGCCATATAATTCCTGTAATAATCGGGGAAAACAAAGATACTGTTGATTTGTGCGAAGTTTTGTTCCATAACGGCTATTTCACTTTGCCGATAAGACCGCCGACCGTGCCTGTCGGGACTTCTCGTTTGAGATTGTCTTTAACTTGTGAAATTGAAGAGTTTGAATTGAAAGTTTTAAAGGAGAAAATTGATGAAATTTTGTTGGCTAAGTCAAAATAACAGTTCAAATTTGATAGTGTTTTTCGCCGGTTGGAGTTTTGATGAAACCCCATTCAAAACCTTGAAGTGTGACGGTTTTGACGTACTTTTCGTTTATGATTACAATGAAATTTCAGAACTTGAAATTCTTAAAAATATTTCTGAAAAATATGAGCATAAAATCTTGATTTGTTGGTCAATGGGCGTTTTTGTCGCCGCATCTTTGAGAAAATGTTTTGAAAATTTTGACAAAAAATTTGCCATAAACGGAACTGTCACGCCTGTTGATAACGAGTTTGGAATTCCTGTCAAAATGTTTGAATTGACCTTGAAACACGCAAGTGTCGGTTTGAGCGGAAAATTTTATAAAAATGTTTATAAAACAGAAGAAGAATTGGAAAAATATTCACAAAATCCTGTCAAACGCACTATTGAAGACCGAGTTTCCGAACTTGAAAACTTGTATGAATTTATTAAATCTCACGAAGTAAACGGTGAAAAATTCTATGATTTTGCGGTGGTGTCTGAGTTTGATAAAATTATTCCGCCCAAAAATCAGATTGCAAGTCATACAAAATTTAATGTGCCGATAAAAACGATAGAATGCGGTCATTCGCCGTTTTTCGGGTTTAGTGAATGGAGAGAAATTGTTGAATTATGCCGATAGATTTTAGACATGTAAGAAAACAATTTGAAAAAAGTATGGCGGATTATGACAAAAACGCAGTTGTGCAAGATTTGACCGCTTCAAAATTGATGTTTGAATTGTTGAAAATCTCTGACCATTTTGAAAATGTTTTGGAAATTGGTACAGGTACGGGGCTTTTGACAAAACGAGTTGCAAAAGATTTGAAATTCAAGAATTTCTATGCAAACGATTTGGTCGAAAAATCCAAAACTTATGTGACAAAATTCATTCCTACAGCCCATTTTATTTGCGGAAATGCTGTAAAAATTAAGGTTGAGCGAAAGGTCGATTTGATACTTTCTAATGCGGTTTTGCAGTGGTTTCAAAATCAGGAAAAGATTTTGGAAATCCTGAAATTTAGACTTCAAAAAGACGGAATTTTGGCGTTTACGACATTTTCGCCGTCAAATTTTAAAGAAATTACCGAAATTACGGGCTTGTCACTTCAATATAAAACGCTAAAAGATATGAATAAGATTTTGAAGAATTTGGGGTTTGAAATTTTGTATAGTGAAGAATTTTTTGAACCTGTGAAATTTAATACTCCGCTTGAGCTCTTGGTACACATGAAAAAAACGGGTGTAAATTCTTTGTCTGACAGAACATGGACGGTCAAAGAGGTTAAGGAATTTTGTGACAAATATTCAAAATTGCACAAGCAGGTGGTTTTGACCTATTCGCCGATAATTATTATTGCAAGAAAAATCGGTTAATTTACAAATCTAAACACTGTAGGTCAGGTATTGTCTGACTTAAAACCTAAACCCCAATCCAATTCAAACAACCGATAACTAATCCTGCGATTGCGGAAATTCCTAAATATACAAGCGGGTCGTTTTTTCTGACAAAACTCATTATAATCAGTGCAAAAAGTAATATTGTTCCGAACAAATGCAGGTTTGAGGTGAAAATTAAACGTATTCCAACGGCTGATAACAATGCACAGCCTGCGGGTTTTATGCTTTTTATTGCCCCTTTGACGTATCTGTTGGTTTTGAATTTTTCCAACATTTTGGAAACTATTGTAACGATGATGAAAGACGGTAGGATTACGGCTGAGGTTGCAAGTAGTGAGCCTAAAACTCCCGCACTGTTAAATCCTGCAAAAGTTGCAACGTTTACACCTACAGGTCCGGGGGTGATTGAAGAAATTGCAAGCATATTGGTTAAATCTGCTGCAGAATACCAATGAAACTTGTCTGCGATTTCATACAAAAACGGTAGTGTTGCATATCCGCCGCCAAACGAGAAAATCCCGATTTGAAAGAATTGCCAAAACAGTTGAAGATAAATCATTAGCAATCTCCTTTCTTATTCTCTTTGCCGAAGAATTTTTCGTTCAAAATTCCGATAATTACTGAGGTTATAATGATTGCAGGAAGCGGAATTTTCCCGGACAGTGCTGCCAATAAACAAAGCAAATATATGCCGAGCGAGAATTTGTCTGTCACTGATTTCTTCCACATTTCTTTTACGGCAAGGAAAAGTAAGGTTATCACACCTATTCCGACACCCCAAAATATATGTTGAATTGTCGGTTTTGTGACAAGTTCGTTAAACAGATACGCAAGCAAAATTATTGCAAGGAAGGCAGGTGTTATCATTCCCAATGTTGCGGCGATAGCCCCTTTGGTTCTGCAAAGTTTTCTGCCTGTAAAAATTGCGGTATTTGCGGCAATAATTCCAGGAAGTGAAGCTCCGAGTGCGTAATATTCACACAATTCATCTGATGTCAGCCATTTCCTTTTGTCAACGAGTTCGCTTGTTAACAGTGGTAGTATTACATATCCGCCACCGAGTAACAGTGTTCCGATTTTGAAAAATATTTTGAAGATTGTGTAAAAACTCTTTTCCATATTTTTATCTTATCTCATAAATATTTTTAAAAAATGTAAAATTTTGTAATTTTACTGTTAAATTTTTATCTTTAGAGATTTTCATGCACAAAAAATACATGAAGGGGTACTATGAAAATACATTCAATTACATCTCGATTTATCAATTTTGAAGGTAAAAGACAAGACAGAAAAAACGTAGAGCAATTAAAGAAAAATAATCCGTACGATTTGAACGTAATAAACCAGCGTAATATTCAAACCGCTATTGAAAATCTTTCAAATGAAGGCGGTGCAGAGAATGCAAAATTTTTGCTTGATGTTTCAAAACATTTGAAATACGGTACCAATATTGATTTAGGTAAAACTCCTAACCACGATTGGCGTGCCGAACTTAACGAAGCCGCTAAAAAATCAATTGAGAAAGCCCCGAAAAAAGAACAGAAAAAGTTATATGCACAAATGAAAAGAGCAGAAAAGGTTCAACGACCATTGACCGCTCCAGAGCGTGAAATCTTGAATTTGAGAGAAGCTATTTTGTCCCAAGTTGATAGAGATGTATTGGAAAATATTAAATATACGAATGTTAAAAATTTTGACAGAAACTTTGATTATTTGATTTCATCTTCAGAAATTTCAGTTGCTCAAAAATTGCATATTATGAAGAAATTGAATTATTTAATGAGTCCGAAATACAAGATTAATCCTCAGTTGGCGGATAAAAAGACACAAGTTCTTGCCGAAATGGTAAATGATATGGTTATCAATACTCCGGAATCAGAAATCCCGAATATCAAATCGGTTAACCAGTTGTCAGTAGGTTCTTGTGCTGCTATTTCAATTTGTCGTAAGAAAATGGCTTATGAGGACAAGGCAAATTATGTGGATATGATTTTGTCCGAATTGGACGACAAAGACTACATGATGATATACGATATTTCAAAACTCGGAAGTCATACAAAAATCCCTGTTAATAAACCTTATATTGACTATGATTATGCAATGAAACAAGGCTACAGAATCCTTGACGCTTCCGCTTTGAACTGGATGAATGCGGCGGATACAACAGGTCGAGTTAACGAGGCTACCAAAAATTATATTGCCTTTGACAAAACCTTTTTCGATACCTTCACTGACGGTCATATTATTTCTGATATTAGTGAAGAACTTTCGTCTGAACAAGATTACTATAGAGCATTGATGAAGGCAAAAGCTGCTATCAAAGAATGCAAAAAAGATGTTTTAGGCAAACAATTAAATTCTAAAAAGGTTAAAAACGAATTGAGTAAAAATCTTGATGAAATTCAAAGATATACAAATTCATTAAATTCTATGTTGGGTGAACTTTCGCCAACTTCAACAAAAGAAAATCGCCGTCAGGTATTGTCTGACTTGCGTTCATTGGAAGTTGAAAATTCAAGAGCCGTTGCAAAAAGCGATAAGCAGGGCTTAAAAGAATTTATGTATATTCCAAACGAGCCTGACAAGGTTAAAGCAAATAAAATTAAGAAATATCTCGCAACTCATTTGGATTATGTGAACGAAGATTTGCTTAATAAGAAGGCTGATTATATTACTGAGTTGCTATCAAGTATTTCAGACGCCACAAAAGCCACTCAATTGCCTGAAGAAGACAAAATTAGAAATGCAAAAAATTTGTATAAGGCGGCAGCTGCATACAGAATACAAACGGAATTTGGCTTGGATAATATTTACAAAACTTGTGACACAATGAGAGAACTCGGACTTCCTGACAGAGAATCTCTTATTTTTAATAATATTGATGACCTTATCAAAAAATTGAACAAAGGTACATTAAACCCTGTGGTAAAAGAGACTTTGGCTAATCGTTTCCAAGCGGATTCGCCTGAAGCATTGATTGAGTCATTAGAGTTTAACAGAAAGAATTTACAGCACGAAATGACTGCAACATTTGACGATTTGTACAAATCTTGTATGTTGGGTGACCGCAAATCCACCTTGTTGAAAAATTTGGAAGCTATAAAGGGGACTATTGTTGAAGATAAAAATAGAGAAACTCTTAAAAGTATGGCGTTCAATATGGGAATGAAACCTGATAAAAGACAAGTCGTAAGCGAATTGGATAAACTTATTGATATTATGAATGACAGTCCGTCTGAAGAAGATTATTTGTATGCTTATAACAAAGCGGGCGGTCGAAACCAAATGTTGGATTTCAAAACAATTATGGAAAATCTCGGTGAAATCTTGAAAAACAATGACCCTGATTCAAGAGCCATAATTAGGGAATTTAATGAGGCTAACGGTTTACCAAAAGATGCCCCGAGACAAGCTTCACTTGAAAAATTCGTTGAAATCGGTGAAAAATTCAACAAATTATCCTTCTTAACAAAAGCCTTCCAAGAAGCTTTGGAAGTTCGTGATGAGGACGGAACGGTTCTGAATACCGTTATTCCGAAAGAAGTTATTATGAAAAAACTTGAACAGGAACATAAGGTGGTTACTGCGAAAGATTTGGCGGACTTCCAAGATAAATTTGCAACTATTGCGGGTGCTCGCCAACTTCCGAATGGCTCAAGACTTGAAATGAAAGACTTACCAAAAGAATTTACGACTTTTTCAAAACACGAAAGAGAAGTTATGAAGGAAATCAGCGGTAATTTGAATAAATGGTATTCCGCAACAACAAGAAATCTTGATGCTCAATATAAAGTTATTGAAAAACCTTTAAAAGAACATTTCAGGCAACTTGGTGTTACATTAGGTAGCTATTGGCTTCCTAATGATGGACAAAGCGGTTTGTATTCTCGTCAACAGGTCAGAATTATTGAAAGTATGACGGATAAACCGCATTATATTGAAAAAGACGGTAATGTTGCGATTGCTAAAATCTTAAATTCTCCATATTCAGGGATTTCATCAACTTCGGTATTTACTGATGGACCGGGTATGCATGCTCAGTATATTGCGGATATCAAACAAGTTCCCGTAAAAACAAAAGACGGCGTTGAAGCAAAATATGCAATCTTCCACGATAATACTTGGGGTGCGGTTGAACACGAAAACTCTTGGCGTGATGAAAACGGGTTGCTAAGAACTGATTATAACAACAATGCAGGCGGTGACGGCGGTTATATTACCGGTGAAAATTTTCGCAACGGCGTGTTGGCTGAAGATGTGATTGACACGCTTGGTGAAAATAAAGTTAAAGATAAAAACAGCAAACAGTATAGAAAATTGTTGGGTGCAGACGGTGAAGCCTTTAAGTTCCAAATGTTACCTGATATTATTGTTCAAGGCGAATCAACAAAGGCAAGAGATTTAAGTTCAAGTATCAAATATACCACAACTCAAGAACCTGACAAGTATTTTAAAGATTTGAAAGAAATGGCTCAAAATATGACCCGTGATGAGTTGCAACAAAAAATCAATTTAATTGATACTGTTCCAAAAGCGGCAAGACGAAATTATGAAAGAATTGAAGCCCGAATTATGCGACAAGGCAACTTTAATAATGGTATTGATACAAAAGCAAAATATGATGCCTTGCCTGATAATGATGAGGTAAAATTGTTGTTTGAAACTTATGCTGCATTAGATTCATATTATGCAATTCCTGATAAAAAGCAGTTTTTTATAAATTCCTTATCTCCTAAAAAGATTGCAAAATTAAAAACACAAATTCGCCAAGAGGCTCGTAAAAACTTTGATTACGTTTTTGCTAAAAATCCTGAATTTGCAATGGGCGGAAATGCTGTTTCATATCAGGAAGTTATGTCCTTGTTGAAAGCCTTTTCAAAAGATAACGATTTGAATTTGACTACAAAACAAATGACAACGATAGTTAATTCTTTGGAACAAATTGATAAATCGAAGTTTGACGGAAGTTTGAAACATACAATCAAACTGATGACAGACAGTTTCAAAACTACCTTGGAGCAAAAATCAAAAGCCAAAATTCCGTCAGGCAAAGTTAATGAATTAACTCAAAAAGTTCATGATATCTTAACTAAAAATATGTATTTTGATGAAAAGGATATGGAAAGCGTTGATTTTAGACGTGACAATATGCCTGCTATCGAAAAATGGATAGATGATACCTTCAAACCTGCGACAGATGAAGAATTTGTTAAGATTTTCAGAAAACTTCAAGATATGCCGTTGGATAATTTTAAATCAAAATACAATTCTACAATAACCGATAGTGCTTTAGGTATCAAACCGATTACGGGGTATGAGGTTTTGAAGAAATTTAGAGCAGAAAATGACAAAGTTCAAAATGGAGTATTCGGATTGGTTTATAACCTTGAACATTACAACTCGTTTGATGAAAGCGAAACAAAGCCATACTATCGCTATTCAAAATTAGGTAGAGTTCTTGCTGGTGCTGAGTATCTTAAAAAGTCTTTTGATGACACATTTTTGGAATACCACGGCGAAATGGAATCCTTAACCCTTGATAAACTTTTCAATAAATATGCAAAAAGAAGCTATGATAAATATAATACCTTCCCTGCGTATGCGAAAGTCGAAACTGAAAATCCTGAAGCGATTGCAAATTCGTTGATTGATTTAAAAGCATCTATTGAAGACAGTATCGCAGACAGTGCCTTAAATAAAAAGATTTTGAATATTGTTAGTGATGTTCGAGAATTTCAGGCTGAATTGGCAAATTTAGACGACAATTCAACCTTGCCTGAACGTTTATGGAGAAAAATCGGGCCGTTTGCAGTGAACTTCTATGCGGAAAATTCTAAAGACGAAACAATACAAAACTCAGTACAGGCAGTGAAAGATATTATCAATACAAACCCGAACGAAACAACTGTTAAGGAATACAAAGACAAATTACAAATAGTTGCCGATGATATTTTCCCTTACGAAAAAACTAAAGCAGGTGAGACTCGAGAAAATAACGTTAAGCTTTATGCCGAAAAAATTAAGGCAGAAAGACAATATTTTGTAACCGAGTCTATCGACCCGAAATATCAGCCGAAAGCCAATGTTCTATTGAACAAATGGATTAAGGCAAAGGCACAAAATTCTAAAGATGCCGATATGTATTTTGGTGAATTTGTGGCGTTTTATAATAAACACAGAATAACACTTTCTCCTGACAAGTTGTTCTTGGAATATATGATGATGCTAGCAAAAACTACTCCAAGCAATAATCCGTACAAAAATATGACGGACTCTCAAAAAGAAATGCTGGAAAATGTCAAAAAATCTTACGAAACAGAGATTAAATCGCTGTTGTACAGTGCAAAACTTGTTGAGTTGCAGACAATTTTGATGAGAGCCGCAAGAGACGGTAATTTGAACAAGGTTAAATCAGAACTTCAAAATACAAAAATGAAGTTGCTAAATGGCGAACAAATCGATTTGTGTTCATCAGCAGGCTTAATTATTATGTTGAGATCACTTATTGAAGAAAATGATTTAGACACGGCTTTGATGTTTATCGACCAGTTGGGCTTGAATGAACTTGCGGTGGAAACCTTTGCGACGAAGTTCTTGTCATTTGATTCAGGTAAACAGATAATAAAACGTTCGTATAATATTTTTGATGCGGTAGATAAACAAGTTGCTTATGCTGATAAAGAGTTTAAGAATTTGGGCGATATTGATAATGACCCTGATTATAAGGAACATTTGGAACAGTACCGTGACAAAATCATGAAATATTGTAATCATACAAACTTCAGAAGCTCTGGCAGGCTGTTGAATTTGGCGGTAGTTCAAACTCTTGCGGATATTGAAAAATATCCTGAGAGGTCAAAATCAGCAATACTTTCAGAAAATATGTCAATGTGCAAAGCGGCTGCCGTTAGTTATGCTAAGAAAAATGTTGACCAATACAATGACGTGTTGAAAAGATTTGATACGGTAAATCATTTGTTGCATCAAATCAACTTGCCGAGAAATTCCGGAGTTGAACATTATGTGGAAGAATACGAAAAGAAAATGAATGAACTTGAAGACTATACCTCAAAATTCTCTATAGATTTCAAAAATATAGACGTGTCGGTAGGTATCAATGCGGACCTGAGACGTATGGCAGATGAAGCCGCTGCCCTTGAAGAAGAAGGGGTGTAAGTTACGGCAAATCTTGCCAAGACGTCATTTTTCTATATGAGCACACTCAGGTGACACTAAAAGTCGGTTGGGCATACTTGCCCAACAACCGAAAAATGCACTCTCTGCCTGCGAATAATCCATTTGAAAAGTAGGTCGGCATTGCTATGCCAATGGCGTGATTTTAATTGTCTGAATAGAATTTTATTGTCAGGCGGTGCAGTTACTAAACGGTTTCGGAGTAAGGTTTTATTTAAAATCTGTTTAAACTAATGTTGAAATTCTCCCACGCTTAAGTCCAAATAATTACTCTATATATATGACAAATTATGACAACTTATTTCATATAATGAGAAAATGGACGAAATAGTTATTGATAAAAAATATTCTGATTTTATTGAGAATTTGATAGAACAGGTAACGGCGGTTTTGCCTGAGGACATAAATCCTTTGCAGACGAGTTATCTCAAGAATAATATGCGAAAATCAATGACTATGATGGCTTCTTCTTATAGCGATAATGAAGTCTTGGGCGATTTGAGTTTTGAAGAACAGTGTTTTTATATCCAAGTTATCGGAGAATGGTCGTTCCATAAGGAAATCGACTTGTTTCGTTCGGGAATTTCCGCAAAATATTGGAAAGTCGTGATGAACAAAATTTGGTACACTATGTGGGAAGTTATGTTTGCTTGCGTAAAAAATGAAACTCCGCATGCTACCACTTTGAATTTGGTGGAAAGATTTGTTAATCGTACATATAATGAAGCGATTGAGGAATTGAAGGAACAGGAATTGATTGACGAAGAAACCGAAGAACAGGCAAAAGAACAATCAAACATTGACAAAATGGCTCGTGAAATGCAGGTTGTTGAAAATGTGCAAAAGGGCTTTGCTATCGGGCTGAAAAGGTTTTGCTTGGCGATTTTGCTTGGAGCGATTACAATGTTTTTGGTTATGAAATTCAAATTGGTTGGAATTGTCGGTGTTTTGACCTTTTTGTTGGTTTATCATTTTTTGCCGTCAAAGAGTGAATAATTCGGATTTGTTTTTTTATTATGTTTAATATAAAATACGGGGTGTTAAGTGGTACTTATAAAGGAGAATTATTATGTCAAGAAAACCAATTATTGCAGGAAACTGGAAAATGAACCTTTTGCAAAGTGATGCAAAAGCTTTGTACGAAGGAATTAAATCCTTCGTTAGCAACTATACAGCAACTCAGTTGCCGACAGTTGTAATCGCTCCTGTATAAGTACCACTTAACAC
>SFZC01000109.1 GCA_004558955.1 bacterium
GATTTCATGAAAAAGAGAACCCTCATCCTTTTAATAACAATATTGACCCTTTGTTTTATCATCTCCTGCAATTATGGTGTATCCCTTCCGAATAACAATTGGCCAAACTTCGAATTCCTTCCTGATACCAGCGAAACCCTTGATAGTTATCTAAAAGATCTTAATAAGATAAAAAAGCCACAAATATTTTGCGTTACGCCAGAAATAAAAAGAAAGCGTTTTATGTTAGGGGAAGATTTGATGAACTATTTTGAGTATTTGAACAAAAGAATTGCAACGGATGCAATACCTGTTAATTCAATTTCCGTTAATACATCGGGAGTTAATCAATTTCCGTTAATACATCGGGAGTTAATCCGTTTATTTCTGCTCCGATTTTTTCAAATTCTAATCAAAATGTTTCATTAAACGGAGTTTCAATTTTTACTTCTGCTAAAAAAGAAGATTTGTCAAAAATCGACTATGAAAAACTTTTGGCAGAACAAACTTCCGATAATTCAAAACTTTCACCTTTAGAATTTGTATTAAAAGAATTTTTGTCTATTGATAAAATTAAAAAATTGGCTGATAAAAATTCTGACGGCGAAATTTCAATAGAAGAGGCTCGTGAATTTGTTGAAAATTTGGTAGCAAAAGATGGAAACGCAGAAGAATTGTCATTGGCTGATTTTGAAAGGTTGATAAATGAGGAAGGAATTGACTTAGAGGCAATTTCAAATTTCATAAATGAGGCTCAGACTGACGTTCAGTCACAAACCGTTCAACCTCAACAACAAATACAAGGTACTCAATCTATACAGTCAGCACCTGCACATCATCAATCATCTGGTGTTCAAAATACTGTGGCACCTCAACAAAATTCACCAAAAACTGTTGATAATATGACATTACCTGAATTACAAGAGGAAAAATCAAAAAGAACTTCTGTAATGTCAGAAAAAAGAGCTGCTTTGTCAGCAGTAAGAAACGGTCAAAATCCGCAAGTTAAACAAGCAAAAACTCAGGCTGATATTGCAAAGAAAAAATATGAAACTTTGTTAAAAGAAGACCCTGCAGCGAAGAAATTTGCAAAAGATGTTTTGAAAAACAATAAAAAAATCGAAAAGAACCAAGCAGAATTAGACAAAGTTGCTGATTCAATTACAACAAAAGAAACTGAAATTTCTGAACTGGAAGCAAATATTTCAAATTCAGAAAGTATGTTATCAAGTTTGGAAGGTGCGTTGTCTTCAATTCCTGCACCTTCAGGCAAACCTGAGGATAAAGAAAAAGATGCGGCACTTGCAAGCAAAAAATCTGAATTGACAAAAGAAATTTCAAGTAAGAAAAAAGAAATCGAAAAACAAAAATCAGATTTGGCAAAGGCTCAAAAAGGTTTAGAAAAATTAAATGCCGAAAAAACAAAGTTAGAGGCTGAAAAACAACAATTACAGACAGAAAAGGCAAAATTAGACTCGTTGGTAAAGGCAAACTGTTCAAGTGCCGTTAAAGCGGCATTAGACGCTTTCAATGCCGCAACCAAAAATGTTGAAGCCGTAAAGGAAAGAGAAACTTCAAGTGCACAAAAGGCTTTTGATGAGGCTAAAAGCGGTGTTGCTGAAATAAATACTAAGATTGCTCAAAGACAAGCAGAAGGAGTTAAAGAAAAATTCGCATTAACTTCAGATGCGGTTGAAAATGCGGTAGAACTTGCAGAATCACAAGTCGGAGTTCACGAAAACGGTTCATCAAACGACAGTGCCGATATCAGAAAATACAAAAACGGACGAGTTGACGGAAATCCTTGGTGTGCCTCATTTGCTTCTTGGTTGTATGGTGCAGGTCAACATTCTTCTAACGGCAAAACTTTCGGCTATACCGCCTCTTCTCAGGAAATCAAAAGAAAAGCAAATGAAGCACACTGCTATGCTTCTAAAAATTCAAACTATGTACCTAAAAAAGGTGACCTTGCAATGTGGACAAAATCTTCTTCAACAGGTCACGTTGGCATAGTTTCAAAAGTTTATGCTGACGGTTCATTTGATACTATTGAAGGTAATTCAAAAGATGCAGTAACAAAACATCATTACACATCAAAACATTCAGTTGGTTCAGGTTTTGACGGATTTGTTCAAATGGATAAATGGTTGGCATAAGAAGTTTAAGATGCTACGATTTGTGCTAAAAGTTCAGGAAATTTGTTAATCAAAGCATCGGCGAATTTGTCCGTATCAATTTGAGTTGTTACAACGGCAAGCAAATCTTGCGGAAGTTCCGAAATCATTTTTTGCAAATATTCGGGTCTTATTACACTCATACCTTTGACCATTTCGTCTTTTTCACGTTCTCTGTTAATGATTTTTGTGTAGGCGTCCGTGTCAAATTTTTCAAAAAGCTTTGTTTCCTGATTAGCCAACATATAGGTTAATTCTTTTTTTTGTGTCGGTTGAAGATTTTTTATTGCGTTTTTGTAGTCCAAATCGCCGAGCTGTCCGATTTGAGCAACCATTTCTTTAGCGTTTCCGCTTGCTTCTTTTCCCGAAACACTTTCATAAACCTGTTGAAGGTAAATTTCAGGTAGGCGTTCAAGGTTGTTCAACAACATTTGTTTATTCATGTCTGTTCCCGTTAGCAATTTATCCATTTGCTCTTCCGGCATGAAATTTATTACCTGTTGTTGAGAGAATAATTGAAATACCATTTTTACCAATTCTTCTTTAGGTATGTCTTTTACTAAATCAAGCAAAGTATCTTGGGTAAAATAATTCAATCCTATGACAAGGTCGTTTGTTTCAAGCATCGGAACGAGTTTTTCCAGTTGCGAACCTGTCATTTCGGACATTATTGCAAGTTTATTTTCAGGGTCTGCAAGTTGGAAAAGTTCAACCAGTTGCGAAACATTTGTGAACATGTCGGCAGCAAGTTGTATTGCGGCTTGGTTGCCTTCCGCAGCTTCGGTTTGAATAATCTCTTCAATGGACTTATTTTGATAAGTTTCCATTTTTGACGTGGAGATGTTCAATTTCGATTGAATGTATGCTAAATCTGTATTAATCGTAATCGACATGTTAACCTCAAAATCTCTCTTATATATATTAATGTATTTTTATTTCTTCAATTTCAAAAATATTACAAATTTTAACAAAAAGTAATATATATTTTTGAACCTTTTTTGTTTGGTTATCGTAGTATAAATAGCAAGGAGAAGGAAAATGAAAAAGGTTGTTAAATATTTTTTGATATTTTCTTTGTTAGTAGTTTCCTCACCCGTGTTGGCTCATCCGCCCGCACCGCCTTGTGATGTTCCGCCACCACCGCCGATAGTGCCTGTTGCGACATATTCAACTCAGTATCAGCAACCGTTTGACGGGTGTGAGGAACATTATTTGCTGATTACGGAATTTACTACAGAATATTCAGATAATACGGCAAGCACTTCACGCTTGTACTCCGTTGTAAATAAAGACGGAGCAATGTTGGTTGAAAACGTAAAATCCGTTGAACATTTGAATAATGACAAAGAACATTATTTTTTGATATATGCAAACGGTCGTTATGAAATTATTGATTCTTACGGCACTATGACAAGTCCCGAATTGTTTACTAGTGCCAAAATGGCAGCTTATGACAGAATTATTGTGTCTAAAAGTTTGTCCGCTTTTAAAACCGGTTACGGGGTTGTGGATTACTCTGGAAAAGTTATTATTCCGCTCAAATATCAAACAATGAATTATGGAAAATTTAATAACGGTTTGTATATGACTAAATTAAACGGATATTGGGGGCTTTCGAGTTTGAATAATGAGATTTTTGCAAAGAACGAAAACGACAGTATCAAAGAATTTCTTTCAACTTATCGCTTGAAAAAAGAGGGTAAATTCGGGTTGCTTGGTTTTGACGGACATAAAATACTTGATACAACATACGATAGTATTGATACACTCGGAAGTGAGTATATTGTTGTAAAATCAGGCAAAAAGTACGCATTGTATGATGCTTACGGAAACGCACTTTCTCCGTTTCGTTATAAGAAAATAAAAATGGAACGTAATTCTGTTATAGGAAATACGGGAATAACTTGGGAAACCATTGTGCAATAACAAATTTTGAAGTTGTGGGCTATAAAAGGCTTGCAACTTCGTTGTACATAACCATATAAAAATCCGAACTTGTCATATTAGGGTTTTGTTTCATAAATTTTTTGACGTTGAATTTTGCTAGAAATTTATCAAGTTTTTCTATCGTTTTAGGATTATTTGCGTTTTCTGTTTTTAATTTTTCAATATAATTTTTGGTTAAATAAATTATGTCATCTTCTGTTAAGGCGGGTAGCGGGCTTATATCGACTTCGTCATTGTCCTCTTCTTCAAGATACTTCTTTTCTTCTTGTTGTCGCTCTTGTTGATGTTGTTTGCGTTCTTGCCCTGTAGAAATTGCGGATTCTATTTTTTGTCCGAAAGGATTACTTATCGAATTAAACATAATACACCTCTAAGTTTTAACATCAGTATTATTTTCGGTAAAAACTGTTGAAAAATTTAATTTTTGTTAAAATTTCTTAATATAAAAGCAATAATCGTGCTCAAAAATACTTTATATATATATAGGGGATATAAGGAGTATAAGATGGGATTATTTTCAGCAGTTGCAAAAGTTGCGACACGAATTGTTAAAGCGGTAACAAAATCAGGTGGCGGTTCTGCTGCCAAAGCGGTACAAAAAAGTTCAGGCTCTATTTGGTCAGGCGTAAAATCTGTCGCAAAATCGGTAGTTGGCGGAAACAGCTTGGCAAGTCGTGCTGTTAGCAAGTTGACAAAGGCTGCCTCTAAACCTTCCTTGTGGAAAACTGTAACAAATGCGGCTTCAAAACTTTGGAAACCTATTGCAAAATACGGTTCAAAAGCGTTGAAAATTGGCACAAAATTATGTAAAAGAATTCCTGTAGTCGGAACTGTGATTACACTTGCCGTTGAACTTCCCAATATTTATAAAGGTTACAAAAAAGAAGGCTGGAAGGGGGCTTTAAAACAAGTCGGCGGGGCAGGAATTGAACTTGGCTGTATGGCTGCAGGTGCTGCTATCGGTTCGGTTGTTCCGGGTGTTGGAACGGCTATCGGTGCAGTTGTCGGCGGTCTTGTCGGTTGGGGTATCAGAGCGTTTACACTTCCTGAGCCTGATGACGATGAAGATGTTGCAGAAGCTCCAAAGGCTAATGAAAAACAAGAGGTTCAAGCTCCTAAAAAAGAAGAAGTTAAACCAAAAGAAACCGAAAAACCTTCACCAAGTGAACCTGTGACAGAAACACCTGTTCAAAACCCGACAACACCAACAAAACCGACAACACCTGTTGATAATGGTGTTGAAATTCCTGATGAAAATGAAGGGATTGACGAAATCGAAGATACTGAGGAAACCGACAATACAACAGTAGATAATGCCGAAGTAGCATATACAAAAGATGAAATTGAAAGATTGTTGGCACTTGGAATGTCAAGAAAGCAAATCAAATTACTTATGGAAAACGGATTTACATATAGAGATGTTGAAATGGCGTTGATAACTTCAATGTTAGAGGAATCTCAAGACACAGCCAATCCGTTCTCAACTGAGGCAAAATCAAACAAATCTTCCCTAAAACTTGTCGGATAAGGACTGTACAAATTTGATAATTATATAATGTTTTCTCAAAAATAACATATATTTACAAATACTTTAATTCAATGGGATTTCGTATTAATATGTTGGTGTTTAGAGAAGGAGAAAAGTGATGAAAAAAGTTTTATTTTCAATTATTGCTGTCGCTATGTTGGTATTGCCTTCATGTGCTGCAAGTTACAACGCTTCTACCAGAACTCCTGTTGTAGGGGCTAATTTACTGACAAAAAGTGGTATTCCTGCATCAAATGTAAAATTTATGGTGGTTTCAGGTACTGCTGATAATTCCAATTATTCTACTAACAAAACCGTAAACATTTCTACAAATGATTTAACTTATGCAGGTAATGACAATGAAGTTGCGGCGGTTGTTGCAAGTGAATTGGGTCACATTATCAGCGGACATTCAGCAAAAGGCAAAGTTGTTTCTTTGTTGACTGCAGGAACTAATATTTCTACAAATAACGAGGCTGCAAGTGCTCTTGTTTCAAGTTACCAAACTTTGAAAGAAGATGAAGAAGCTGACGTTATCGCTGTTGATTTAATGGTTACTGCCGGTTACAAAGAAACAACT
>SFZC01000110.1 GCA_004558955.1 bacterium
TTCTTCATTGCACTGCCTCCGCCTATCTTTTGATACTTTCATTATACAGGATAATGCATGATGATACAGTAAAAAAACAAAATTTTGTTTAACCTAGTGGGTGAAATAAAATGTATTGCGAAAATCAGTTTCCAGCAGGTATTATTGCTGAAAAAACGGGATGTAACACTATGGTAAGTTTCACGGAATAAGGTGTAATATATACTTTATTGATATTCTCATATTATGTAGAATCGTTGTTACACTCCATTGTATAACAGCTATAATTACAGGCACTAATTTACTTATTTTTTCATTTACTATGTTATCCTTCCATTTTTCAAAATCACGTAACAATATTACAATTTTTCAGGAGCAATTTCAAAATAGCCAAATAACTTTCGAATTCCATTGGAAATTATCTTAGATAACTTTTGTGACATAAATTTCTTATACCCGATAGCACATGCAATTATTGTAATAAATAACAAGCTGTTCACAATTCTCCAATCGCTCGTTATTCTTGAAAACAAATTAAACAAACAAATAATTATTGCCTGATGAAAAATAAAAAATTCAAATTGTATTTTACCAAATAGCTCAAATATTATCTAAAGCAATCAAAATATTTGACAGCTGTATACATCCATTTATAATAATTGTTCTTAAAAATATAATCAACAATACACAAAAATGCAGCGGCCAAAAACGTATAATTTTCTTAATTGCATACATAAATGAAGCCTTCCATGTTTTTGGCATACCTTTATAAAAATAATTATACCCAACCCAAAAACCAGAAGTAACAAACAATAATTCACATGTTCTTGCTCCCAAATCAACATTAGAATTTGGGATTGAACTATGCCACCAAAAAAGTAATCGCATAGTAATTACCTTTATCCCCCCCAAGACTGCTAAGATGCTGCTGTGCAAAATTTTTCGATTTCAATTATCTAATCTCCTACTATATTCCTTTATTATTTAATAATTTCAATTTTTTAATTGCCTTATTTTCTTTTAATGCTTTTTCTTTTCTATGAAGTAATTTTCTTATAGCTCCATCCCATCCCCAATATAATAAAATAAAAAGAAGAAGATCTTGTTTACTTCCAAGCTTATTTATAACATACATTCCCTCAATAAATCCAAAATCACCTTTAATGTCTCTTTTAGCTTTTCTACAGTACTCTTTGGAAAATTCTCTTTTTATTTTTTCCAGAGCATATCTATGTGTGTGTACTTTAACTAAATGTAAATAATCAAGTTGATTTCTATTGGATGAATTTTTCATAAATTTATCAAGATATTCAAAAATCGGAAAATGAACATATAATCGCTCATCATCTGCCGAGACATCTTGTCCAGGACGAGACATCCTATAATAATACAAATATTCCGGCACTGCTATAACTGATCTTGCTTTTGATGTTACTTCAATCTTAAACGGAAGATCATCAAATCGTTTGAGTTCTGTATAAAAATGAATCTTATTACGTTGAATCAAATCTTTACTATATATTCCTCTCCAAATAGCAACCCTTTGATATCCTATCAATTCATCAATCTTTGCTGGATCGCTCGTTCCCTCATTATATGGATAACTCAATGCATCAGGTACTTCAGCACTCAATCCTGTATTTTCATAATACTCTCGATATCCACAATATGCTATTTCATAAGTTCCTTCTAATGCCTTTGCCAATAATTTACGATACATATCCGGCTGAATAAAATCATCTGGATCAACAAATCCAATATATCTACCCTTTGCTCTTTCTAATCCATACTGTCTTGCAGAAGCACAACCTCCATTTTTTTTAGACAACAACTTTATTCTAGAATCTCTTTGTGCATATTTTTTTACAATATCAGCACAATTATCAGGTGATCCATCATCCACAAACAAAAATTCCACAAAATCTGTTTGCCATGTCGTTACTGTCTCTATACACTGTGGTAAATATTTTGCTATATTATACATAGGGAAAATAATACTTAATTCTATTGGATTTTCCTCATTTTTTTCCCAATTCAATACGTCTTTCTTCCCACCACCAACATAAGATATTATGTATACTTTTTTTGTATTTTCTCGAAACTTTTCCCATATATCAAAAGTATTAATATAATTTCTATCATGCATTCCAATTAAATACCGTGCACTTAACTTAGATAATTTTTCTACAAATTCTTGATTTTTTACACCTTCATATAAGATAGCCAAATCTTCTTGTCCAAATTTATGATCATCAAATTCATTTTTACGCAAAAGAATAAATTGTCTTGGAATATAATATTGTGAATCATTTTCAATATTTTCTTTTTCCTTTTCAACAGCTTTAAACAAATGATCCGAAAGAGATAAAACAGTTAATTTTTCCAAACATACACCTATTAAAATATCTTGCATAATTTTTATTCCATGTTTAGATCCAATTATTAACAGAACTTCTTTAGGCGGCTTCTGCAATTCCAAATATAATACCATATCATCCATATTTTATTTTCTCCTAATATTTTTTCCTATTTTTACCACTGCTTTTGTAATAAATTCTTTTCTATGATAATTACATATAACTTTATATAACGAAGACCTAAGTAATCTTAACAATATAATTTCTTTCCTACAAAGTTCACGCTGCTTAATAAAAATATTTATATATCTCTTTGGAACTGCTTTTAAATATAGATGTATTTTTTTAACCAATTCCCCATAATTTTCTTTTTTTGTTACAGCCATCGACCAAGTTGCAAATGTAAAAAACATACGCAAAATATAACTAATTTCATTTTCATTCCATTCATTTTCTATCGCATAAACCAATGCTTTTGAAAAAACAGGTATAATATCTAAACGACCAGCATCTGATGATGCAGTAATTTGATTTCCAGAATTAATCCGATAACAAAATCCAACATTTTCTACCATAATGCAACGTCTTGCCCAATAAAAAATATAAAAATGTGGAGCAACATCTTCCCATTTAACTCCTGTCGGAAAAGAAAATTCATATTTCTTCAAGAATTCCATACTCCATATACACCTATTCACGCTTGCTTCAAGTCCAAACATTTTAGGTGATTGTTGCGGATTTGTAACCATCGTATATTCAAAAATTCCCCTTAATTCTTCATTATCAGCAAATTCTGTAAATTTACAATTTGACATATCATATACAACAGGTGTCATAAAAACTATTTCTGGTTTTTCAACTTCTCTTTCTAATCTATCTAACACTAACTCTACTGTTCTTGGCAGTAACCAATCATCACTATCCAAAAATTCTATATATTCCGTATCGCAGTACTCCATTCCAGTATTCCTTGCAGCTCCCAATCCAGCATTTTC
Organism: bacterium; assembly: GCA_004558955.1. Lineage (GTDB taxonomy): Bacteria > Cyanobacteriota > Vampirovibrionia > Gastranaerophilales > Gastranaerophilaceae > Zag111. The sequence goes on from SFZC01000110.1 coordinate 3,332, forward strand.
CTTATATACATAAAAAAATCTTTCTGGAAATTTTTCAGCATATTTTTGAGCTATTTCTCCGCTCTTATCCTTAGATCCATCATCAACCATTATCACCTTAAAATCATGATTTGATTGATTCACCAAACTATCCAAACACTGTTCCAAATACTGTTCAACATTATATATTGGAACAACTATTGTAAGTTTTAAATCATTATTCATATCACTTTCTCCTCATTTTCATTCCTATTTGCTCAAATACTTCATCCATGCACTTTTTTTTGTATATAATCCTGTTTTATTCTGATAATTAAGAACTGCATTTTTTCTTTCTTTTATCAGTTTCAAGCATACTCTGCCGCTTTTTTTCCAACATATCCAATTGCCATCTTCTTCCACATCTCTTATTTTAAGATGAAGTTTTTCTGGATCTTGTTTCCATAACCAATCCATCCCCTTCAAAAAATCTTCTGCGCCTCTAACTACAAGAGAGACTTCCTTCTTTCTATTAAGAATAAGTCGAATTAATAATCGTTTCCAGAAAAATCGCCATATGCATTTTTCTGCCATCTTTTGACTGTACTGTTGTGTAATTTCAATTAAATCATTTCGAATATCATAATATAAATTACTTCCCACTACCCTACTATCTGGGGTTCTATGCCATACACTAATTCCATTCAAAAAAACAATTCCATTCTTTTGATTTCGCAATCCAAATTCAATATCATCATGGTGCAAAAATAACGGAATTGGCAAATTGTCTTCCCTGATAACATTTAGCGAATAACAGCAGCACCACCAGCCCGAATACAGCGTTTTCTCCAATTTTGTTGTAATAAGATTTTCCCGTGTTGCATTCTCGTATTCGCGCACATCCAGATTTTTATTTGCATTCTTGATCAATCCCTTACTCCAGGTTTCTCCTGACGCAAATAACAGATACGGTTTATCCTCCCGAAGCATTGTTCCACCCAGAATGATATCTTTCCATTCTGGCTTCACCACACACAGAAAACCATACATTCGTACAAACAAATCCGACTCTAACACCGCATCATCATCCATAAGCACGACGTGCGTTAACTGTCTTTCTTCTTTATCTTCCAAAACTTCCAGCATACCTCTGGTAAATCCACCTGCTCCACCGGCATTTTTATTCGGTATAACAGAAATTCTCTCCTGCCACGCCTTTAAGTACTGCTGCAATGGTTCATATGCATCCAATGTTTTTCCATTATCAATGATGTATCCCCACAAGGCTTTCGAAACCTGCAGTTCTTCATTTTGCAATACCCGCTCACAGAGTATCTTTAAGTTGCGCAGGACATATTCTTCTCTGCGATATGTACAGATATCAATCCCGATTGCCACATGTGCAACCTCCTCACACACCCCCATATAATATCCTGATATCTGCTGCATCTTACACTTCTCATCCGGCACAAGAGAAAACCAGAAAACACCATCTGTGTATTTCTCCCATGGAAATTCTATGGTATACACATGTTTTGATTCTTCCAGCTTGATTTCATCAACACATTCCCGATTATGATAGAGTCGAAGCATTTGATATCCTGCGGTTTTGATAGACAACTGCAATTTTTCCAATCTTGTATACCGCTTCCATTTCTCGATATAAAAAAGATTGAAATATCCATCAAAACATATCTCTTCTCCCTTTCTATGAAAATACAGGGCTTCTTCAACACAGATTTCCGGATCAGGCTGTAGAATTGTTTGTAATTGAATTTCCATTTCTATAATTCCTTTCTCAGAAGTCTGCGTACCATACGTCTTCTCATAGTTCCTGCCGGTATCAGCTGATTGACCTTCCTCATATCCACCTTAATTATCGGTCCTTTTTTGCCCAATTGAAACTCACGGACATTCTGGTGGAAAATCACATATGGAACCTCCGCACACTTTGCCGATCCCTGCTGTTTTAACCAGGTATAGTACACGCCAAACAATCGCTCCGCAATATACCCCGTCACACGCTTTTCTTTATCACTATATCCGGAAAAATCTGTCTGGCTCTCAAATTTCTCCAAAACAGGAAACAGCCAGTTCATATATGCATGAAAGTATCCCCTTTTCATAATATACATATTGCAGAAATAAATATATTTCGATTGCATATATGCGTCACATGCCGCCGCCTGTTCCGGATGCATGTCTTTTAAGATTGCAATTGCACGATCCAGATCTCCGATACGGTGAAACTGTCCAAACTGTTCATATGCTGTCACATCCATATGCTCACTCAGCACTGTAATCACATCATATTGTTCAATCACATGCCGCATATGCATCTCATCCAAATCATAAGGAGATAGATCTTTCTCCAGAGAATCCGCTTCCAAATACGGTGTCCATCGCTTCAGTTGTATTTTGCCATTTATCACGGGGAAATTTTGTTTGAAACTCATATATCTGCGATAATGAAAAAATCCATAATAGTCTGCCTGCAGATTTTTCCACGCCCAATACTGTGCCGTAAGTTCACAGTAGGATCTGTTTTTCTTTGAAATGTTCTCGCCCTCATCATCATGAAGAATTCCTTCTATATGATGATCTGCCAATGCACTTCCTACCT
>SFZC01000111.1 GCA_004558955.1 bacterium
TAATTCAAATTGAGAAAATATTCCACAAAACTCAAACTTGAGATATTTATATAATGATGTTTGTCATAATTAAAGTTTATAAATAGAGGGCACCGTGAACCAAAGAATCAGCTAGTTATACGCTTATAAATATAAGCGGTTAAATATTTATAAGGGTTATTTGCCTTTATACGCTTTCAAAACCACTTCATATTTTATACGGTGTCCCTTAAAACTTGTTGATTCTGTTGAATATAAGAAAAAAGACCGATTTTATTTGTTGCATATTTTAAAAAGTTTTTGCTTGTGGTTGGTATATTGCAGGCATGATAATAAATTTTATATAAATAACTTTTTTATTTTAAATTAACCATACTAACCAAAGTAACCGGTTAGTATGGTTAATAAGGTTAATTTGTTTTATAAAAGTTTATTTTAAAACTCGCGTATATCAAAAACTTCATCTTCTTCACAAGTACGAATCGTATAGAAAATTTTGCAATTCTTCTTATATTGCTCTAAATAAAAATCCTCAAATGTTTTATAAAATTCTTTTTCAGTTTCTTCAATTTTTGCATTGGTTTTATCTTGAATATTTACATCATTTATTTTTTTATTTTTATATTTTTGGATTCTCTTTAATAGTCTTGAAAGTCTTTGATTCATTGATTTTTTAGTATAAGCCCATTCTTTATAATGACATCCCTTTGCGTGTTCTTGTGGATTCGGGTCGTCTTCAATACAGTCAGCAGTATGGCAGTATTTTTTCTTATGGGAAAAATATAGTTTTTGTTTCTTTCCCATTAAAGTTTCAATTTCATAATAATCAGGTTTTCCGCAAACTATACATTGCTTATAAGGTTTTTCATATTTACTTTTTACAAAATCATCAAACTCAAAATATTTTAAATCTGCTATATGTACTAAAAGCCACTCTAAAGCATTTATTTTAGGGCTTATTATTAGTTTATATGATAGGCAGAATGGGGAAGGTTGCGGGGTCAAAATATCTTTCAATCTGCATGCCAAAATATCAAGAGTGATTTTTAAATGCTCTTTTTTAAGTCTTAAATACGGGTAAATATATGTTTTATAATATGCATCTTTAGTTATATTTAATTCCTTTAATAGTGAATCCGGCACGCTTTCTCCGTACCATTCATCCCAAACCCTTTCATATTCTTCCTTATACCATTTACAAAACCTTTTCCCTAAAATTTCATATTTCATTTTCACTTGCCTCAATTATGAATTAAATAAGTTTATAATACCCTTTATTCTTATAAGCGTCAAGTAAATAATACTTACTTCACAAATGTATTAGTTAAGTCCCTTATGGGAAGAAAGGAGTCATTATGACTTATCAAAATTCAAAGAAGTATTGTGAAACCCAATACACAAAAGCAGTAGCAGTGAAGAAAAAGGAGGAAAAAGTGGAAGCAAAAGCAAAAACGCAAATGGAAAAATTTTTTGAGTCACATGTAAAATACTTGTACTCAATGCGAAATTTGGTCAAGGCAATGAAGGAAAATCCTTTAGCATTTAAGACTTGTTCGGACGTAGAAATACATTGCCCTCGTTGTAGACAAAAAAGTATTGTCTCAAATCTGTCAAATCTTGATGAATTTAAGTGCACAAATACTGAATGTGGATTTGAATTAAGCGTTGAAAAAATTATGAAAGAAGCTACCGAAACAAAGAAAGGAATTGAAAATCATGTATAAAGATTTAAACGAATACACAGAAAAAACTTATGGCAAAAGTATTGCTATGAATACAAAGAAACAAGACTGTCCGGCATGTGGGCACAAAACTTTTAATTTATATGGTGATGATTTAAAACAAGGAAAATGTTTCCACCCGAGTTGCAATCTGTATTTAAACCTTAATAAAATCAATTATGGTACAAATTATTTAAATGTGATTTTAGGCAGATTTTTTGAAGCGAGTCATGATTACTTTTTTACAATGAATAATCAGGATAAATTTCACCAACCTTATATCTATGCAAAAGATACAAGAAAAATCCCTTATGAAGTTTTAAAAATTTCTGATGTTGGAATGGTGCCACCTGATTACAATGTAGAAAAAGAAAACGAAGATTTAATCACAGAAATAAAAGGAAAAATTGACAAAGAAACAGACGTCGAGCAAAAAGAAAAATACGAAAAAGGGCTAAATGCTTTATCTACTTATATGAGTGATTTTCAAAGTAACCTCGACAATAGTCATGACTGGTTTTTAACATTCTACCGTGATGAAAATAACTCATTCACACAAATAAAAGCACGCAAACCATATTCAAGAGATTTTAAAATTCTGATTAAAATTCAGGATAAGACAGGAGTCTTTAATAAAAACATCTTTAAGGATATGAAAAAAGACGCCATTCCTAAAAAGCTGCAGAATAAATTTTGCATTTTAGAAGGTGAATTCGACCAGCTTACATTTTCAACCTGGTGTTATGAAAATGGATTATTTTTTGACTCTTGTGCTTTGGGTGGTGCAACCGGTGATATTGATACAGCACTTACTCTTGCAAAAAGTAATGCTTTAATTATTCATGATAACGATGAAGCCGGCAGGAAAGTGTTAGAAAAAGCAAAAGAAAAAGGAACTGTATATGGTATAACAACACCCGACAATATCAAAGATATGGACGCTTTTATCAACTCTATCAAAGAAAAAAGCAAGCGGACAGATAAAGTTTTAAACATATTAAAAAATGCAAAACCTTATCGTAGGGAATTAAGAGGTATTAAAACGGAAGTTATAAACCTTATGAAAAATAGTAATATTGTTAATCTGGATAAGTGCCAGCTTGTTGCCCTTACAATAATAAAAGAGTTGTTGTTGCGTGGTAAATTTTTTAAGGATAAAAACTTTTCATATATTTTTATTGATGACGATAAAAGTATAATACCTATATTGGCTTCTAATGAACGCTTTAAAAGGTTGCTAAATCGAATGGGCGTCAATGCTGCAAAGGATTATTACAACTATGTTGTAAACGAATTATCCACATATGCTTTTGATAACGGCGCCCGAATTGAAACACATAATTTTTGCCACTATGACAGGAAAAATAACGTTTTATACATTTCTAATAATGATATTGTGGTTTATAAAATCACACCTGACAATATTGAAGAATTAGAAAATGGCGATGAAGGTATTATGTTTAATTATAAAGATGACTATGAGCCATTTGAATTCGTTAAAATAGATAATAGCAGGGACTATTTTAAAGAATACATTGCAGATTCATTAGTAGTTGATATAGATGCCGGAAACTTAACGTCGCAAGAGTACAAGACTCTTTTGTTTATATGGTTTTTGGGTACATTTTTCCACTCAATAATGCCTTCAAAAGTTTTACTCGCTACTATTGGTGAAAAGGGTAGTCGTAAAACATCTGTTCTACGGCGTTTGGGAATTCTGTTATTTGGCTCACAATATGACGTTAATTCACTACCTGGTAAGCCGGAAGATTTTGATACACTGGTTACGAATAACCATTTGGTTGTATTTGATAATGTTGATTCGGGTAAATCTTGGCTTAATGATAAACTTGCATTAGTTGCAACAGGGCAGACTGTAGAAAAAAGAAGGCTTTATACAGATAACGAAAGTGTAAAATTTGTAACTAAAACTTTTTTGGGATTAACATCAAGAACACCACAATTTACGCGTGATGATGTTGCTGATAGGCTTATTTGTATTCCGCTTTTGAGAATGGGTGATGGTGAATATGGACCTGAACAAGATTTTATAGATGGAGTAGTGGATAATCGCAATGAAATCATGTCATATATAATGCTTGAACTTCAAAAAGTCCTGAAAGCTATTGCGACAACTAAGGATAAAAAGTATAAAACAAGATTCAGGATAGCTGATTTTGCTGTATTTGGTTTGCGAATATACGATTCAATAGGTAAGAAAGAAGAATTTGAAAGTATTCTGGACAAAGTAATTGAATCACAAAAAGCCTTTGCTGTTGAAGAAGATAGTCTTGTATATGTGCTCAAAATCTTTGCAAAAAATCAAATTCAACCGCATAAAATGTCTGGATTTGAATTGCATAAAAACCTTCTGCAAATTGCAAATGAGGATAATTTTGATATCCCTGAATTTAGGACAAAATACAAAAGTGTAAAATCGCTTACACGTAGAATTGCTAATATTAAAAGCAATATTACAAGTGATGTAAAGATAACAGTTTACAAGGAACGTGAAAACAAAAAATCTTACAAAATCGAGCTTATGGACAAAGATTTTGAGTTGCCGCCAACTAATGACAGCATTTTTGCTAATGGTATGGAAAAAGCTAAAAATATGACAAAAACTTTTCTTGATGATAAAGGGGGTAAAGATGAATAATACTCTCTTAAATGTTCAAGAAGCGGCTAGTTATTTACATATTTCTATAAGCACACTATATCGCTGGGTACATCAAAAGAAGATTAAACACGCCAAAATCGGTTCACGGGTTTTATTTTCAAACGATTACCTCAAGGAATTCATAAATAATAACACGGTAAACATAGAATAACATCTTATAACCAGAAGCACTGCCGGCACTATGCCGGCACGGTGCTCGCGGTGCCGGGGTTATTTTAAAAATTCAAGTTAGCAAAAGTATGCAATAGGGCTTACAAAAGCTCAATAACACGTTAAATTAAAAATAGGTGATTAATTATGCCAGCAGTAAGAAAAAACAAACAAAAGAATAAATGGGAATTTGATTACAAAGACTTAACAGGAAAGCGCAAGACCAAAGGCGGTTTTGCAACAAAAGTCGAAGCAGAAAAAGCCCAGGCAAAAATGATAGATGAACTTAATAAAGGTTTATTTGTTGCAAATGATAAATTAACTTTTAGAGAAGCTGCTGAATTATACCTTGATAACTATGCAAAAATCTACTGCAAAAAATCAACGTGGGTTGGGTATGAAGGTTATCTTAAACATCACATTTATGAATACTTGGGCGATTTGAAATTGTTAGAAATTAGGCCATTGCACATACAAAATTTTATTAAAGATATGACAAAAACAGGTCTTGCGAATTCAACCATAAATCATTTTAAAAAGACTATTGGCGCAGTTTTTAATTATATGATTGATTCAGGTGTTATTTATCAAAATCCTGTCAATCGAATCAAGTGTTTAAAAGTTAAGAATAATACCCTTATGCGACCTTTAACAATTAAGGAAACAAACAAATTATTGACCGTCACTAAAAAACATTATCCTGATTTTTACCCTGTTCTTTATATTGCAGTAAATACAGGTTTAAGAGAGGGTGAATTGTTTGCTCTCACATGGGATTGTGTCAATTTTATTGAAGGTTATATCGTTGTAAATAAAAGCTACACCCATGGTGTTTTAGGCTCAACAAAAACAGGTAAAGAAAGAAAAGTTAAAATCTCTTTAACTGTTACAAAATTTTTAAAAGAATGGAAAATGGCCTGTCCTAAAAGCGAGTTGAATCTTGTGTTCCCTAACGCAAACGGAAACTATATGGATTCACAAAATATGATGAAACGAAGGTTTAAACCAGCTTTGGCTCTTGCGGGTATTGATAGTATAAGATTTCATGACCTTAGACATACTTATGCAAGCACACTTATTATTCAACAAGTGCCATTGCCTTATATCTCAAAGCAATTAGGCCATTCAACAAACAAAGTTACACTTGATACTTATGTTCATTTAATGCCGGAATCTGCTCAACTTGGTGATTCGTTGCTTGAAAATCTTTATGAGGACAGGGACACCGGACTAGAAGAATCAAATGTTAGGAGATTTGGTACGTAAAAGATTTATTGTAACGTTTTTCGCCTGTCAAGAAATTGACAGGTATTTTTTTTATTCTTTCCATATCATTTTCA
>SFZC01000112.1 GCA_004558955.1 bacterium
TCATTAGAGAGAATTTTCTCAATAAAAAATCAATATGGAGTTGGGAAAAAGCATAAAGTAATAACAATAATGGGGATAAAATTCAAAATTAGAATGTAAGTTATGATTCTATAAATATTGAAAAAAATGGCACAAAAGGGTTTAGAAAGAAGTAAACAATTCTCTTGGGAAAAATGTGCTAAGCAAATGATTGAGGTGATGACTAAATGAGAGTACAATTTATACAAAATTTTATAGATAAACTTAGGGGGAAAAAAAATGCTCTTGAGTTAATTAAACAATTCAAAGAACTTAAAATAAGTGTTTTAGATAACACAAATGCATTTGCTAATGCACTTGAAAAAAATATTGCTAGTAAAGCGGATGATATTCTAAAAGCAATTGAAAATCTAAAAGAAAATAAATATATTATAATTCCAGAAACATTTTTGACAAATTATCTAAATAAAATCAACAATAATGAATCTGATTGTATTCTTATTGATAATATTCTATTTAAAAAAAATCAAAATGCATTTGGGCTAGCCGAGATTTTTGCACGTAGAGATTATGAAATTGCTGGAATTGAAGACTATGTCTTAATTGATGTTGGTGCAAATGTTGCTGATTCTACTTTGTATTTTGCAAATAATGCTTGTTGTAGAAAAGTCTATGCATATGAGCCATTTTCAATGGTATATGGTGTTGCTAATGAAAATATTGATTTAAATCCGCATTTAAAAAATAAAATCAAATTAGCAAAGTATGGCTGGGGAAATTCAAATAAGATATTAAATGTTGCAGTATCAAATGATATAAATTTAAGTGGCGGAAATACAATATGTGATTTTTTTAACGAAAAATTACCAATACTAAAAAATTCTTATGATCAAATAGAAATAAAATCATCTTCAGAAGAATTAAAAAGGATCTTGCAGGAAAATCCTAGTTCTAAAATTATACTTAAAATGGATATTGAGGGTTCTGAATACGAATGTTTAGAAAATTTAGTTCAAAATGATATGCTAAAATATATTAATATTATAGTTTTAGAATGGCATTTTAATGGCTATATACAAATTTTAAACATGTTAAAAAAACATAATTTTATATGTTTTAACGAACGATTTCAGAATGAAGTCGGATTTATAAGGGCCGTTAATATGAATACAAAAAAGTATCAAGGGGATGAACAATGATTTATGTATTTGATATGGATGGGACACTTACACCTGCAAGAAAACCTATGACAGACGAGTTTGCAAAGGCTTTTTTGCCTTGGCTTAAAGCCAACATTGCTTTTATCGCCACCGGCTCTGATTTTGCTAAAGTTGAAGAACAAATGCCAAAAGATATTATTAATGCTTTTACCGGCATTTATTGTGCTATGGGGAATGCTCTTTGGCAAAATGGAAAATATGCATATCTTAGAGATATTAAGCCTGAGGTGGAACTTCTTGAAGATTTAGAAAATTTTAGAAAAAATACTAAGTATCCTTATACTTTGTTCGATAATTATATCGAAAAACGTACTGGAGCATTGAATTTCTGTGTGTTAGGTAGAAATTGTCCTTATGAAGAACGTGAACGTTATACTGCTTGGGATAGCTTAAACGGAGAAAGAAAAGAAATTCAAAAATTTTTAAGCAAAAAATATCCTCAATATGATTTTTCCTTAGGTGGGAATATTTCAATAGATATTGTTAAAAAAGGTTGTGGCAAAGGACAAGTCGCAAATCTATTGAGACAAGATTATCCAAATGAAAAAATAGTTTTCATAGGTGACAGAACGTTTGAGGGCGGCAACGATTATGAATTAGCTTGTGCCTTAAAAAAGTTGGATAACACTGTTGTTGTTCAAGTCGAAAACCCAAATCAAGTTTTAGAATATTTAATTAAAGAGGAAGATGTATAATGAAATCAATTATTTTAGCAGGCGGAAGCGGTAGCCGATTATGGCCATTATCAAGAGCAGAATATCCAAAGCAATTATTAACATTTGATGACAAAGGTAGTTTGTTGCAAAAAACATTTAAAAGGCTTTGCACATATTCAAAACCATCTGAAATTGTTACCGTAACCAATATAAAACACTATTCAAATATAAAATTACAATTGAATAATATAGACAAATCTAATGTTGTGATAGGAGAACCTTTAGGAAAAAATACGGCTCCGGCTATTGCTGCAACATTAGAATACTTCAAGCAAAATTCAACAGAAGATGATGTTGTATTAATTGTGCCATCCGATCATTTGGTAAATGATGTTGAAGGTTTTAATAGAACAGTTGCAGAGGGTAAAATCTTAGCAGAACAAGGGTATATTGTTACCTTTGGAATAAAACCAAACTATCCAGAAACAGGATATGGGTATATTAAAACAGAAAAAAAACTGTCTACCGGCTATAAAGTTGAGAAATTTGTTGAAAAACCAGACTTAGATACTGCAAAAAAATATGTTGACAGTGGAAATTATTATTGGAACGGCGGAATTTTTATGGGTAAAATTTCTACGTTTTTAAATGAGTTTAAAAAATATACTCCTGATATTTGTAAAAATTTAGAAAAGTTAGATTTTTCAAATTCTACCCAAATTGATTATTCTGTTTATGAAAAAATGCCATCAATTTCTGTAGACTACGCAATTATGGAAAAATCTGACAAAATAGCTCTTGTTGAACTTCAATCTGATTGGAATGATTTAGGCTCTTGGCAATCTTTGTATAATATAAAAGAAAAAGATGAAAACGGAAATGTTTTAACGGGAAAAGTTGTGACAGATAATGTTAAAAATTCTTTTATATACTCTCAAAAAGAAGTGGTTGCTGTATCAAGCATAGAAAATATTATTCTTGTAGAAACAGAAGATGCAATTATGGCTTGCAGCCTTAATGAGTCACAAAATGTAAAAAAATTATACGAAAAACTAAAAGCAAAGGAATCTGAGACAACAAAGCTTCATAAGACTGTATTTAGACCTTGGGGATATTATACATGTATGAATAGCGGAGCAGGATATTTAACCAAAACAATTTGCGTAATGCCACATCATAAATTATCAGTACAATCACACAACCATCGGTCTGAGCATTGGGTTGTATTAGAAGGTACAGCTTTGGTTCTTAAAGATGGGAAAGAATATAATGTGTACCAAGGAGATAGCATAGAAATTCCTGTAGGTTGTAAACACTCTTTACAGAATCCATATGCAACCGAATTAAAAATCATAGAAGTTCAAAAAGGAGATTATCTATCTGAAGATGATATTATTCGCTATGAAGATTGTTATGGTAGAGTTTAAAGTTACTAATTTGTATTTATGAAATCGTTAGGCTTTACAAATCGAGAAAAAGAAGTATTACAATTAATTTGTTTAGGCTACACGAATGCTCAAATTGCTGAAGCTCTGAATATTAGTTTTTATACGGCTAAAGCGCATGTCTCAGCAATTCTTCAGAAAATGGGTGTCAAAAGACGGCTTCTCGCTGCCCTCAAATATTCCGGCGATTTATAGTAAAGAAATAAAAAACGACTCGGATTTACCAAGTCGTTTTCTTATCGTTGTTATATTTAGAAATCTTTGATTATGTATCAATGTTGGTTGCATAAACCGCATTGGTTTCGATGAAATCTCTACGAGGTTCAACTTTATCGCCCATCAAGATATCGAACAACTGGTCACAAAGCATTGCATCTTCAATATTTACCTTTAACAAAGTTCTTGTTGCCGGATCCATAGTTGTTTCCCAAAGTTGTTGTGGCATCATTTCTCCCAAACCTTTGAAACGTTGGATTTGCAAACCTTTTTGACCTCTATCATCAATTATTTTTTGCAATTTTTCAAATGAATTGATTTCGTGTTTTTCTGTATCCGTTTCAAGTAACAAGCCGTTTGTTTCTTCAATTAGGAAATCACGGATTAACGGATAAGAAGCTTTCAATTTCTTAAATTCCGTACTCTTGATAATACTTGGGTTAAGAATTACATGTTCTTCTTCGTTCAAGTGCAAGATGAAGGAATATTTAGAGTTTTCAGGATTATATTTAACTTCAACCCTATAATTTTCAGCCTCTTGAATATTGTAGTTTTGAGCGTGGTCTGTCAAATAGTGATTCAAGTAATCACAAATTTCGTTCATCTTAGATTGGCTGTCAAAGTCTTCCAATTTGATTTCAGAACGTACCAAACCTCTTAAAAATACTGCCGGATACAAGTTCAAAATCGGGTTGTTGTATGAACGATAAAATTCTGACATATTTTTAATTAATTCAAGCAATTCTTCGCCCGTTTTAACATTCTTTTTGCTCATATCAGACAGGCTCAAGTTCTTGATGCCACGTTCTTTAAGCATTTTATCCAAAACGTGTTCATTGAACAGATATTCTGCCGTTTTTCCTTGTGTAACTTTGAATAGCGGTGGTTGCGCAATATAAACGTAACCTTGTTCAATCAAAGGTCTTGCATATCTGAAGAAGAAGGTTAACATCAATGTTCTGATGTGAGCACCATCGACATCGGCATCGGTCATGATGATGATTTTGTGGTATCTCAATTTGTCGATTTCGACTTCTTCTTCGTTTCTGCTGATTTTTATGCCGAAGGCTTGAACCATTGATTGAATTTCGTTGTTGCCGTAAATTCTGTCAAGTCTTGCTTTTTCAACGTTCAAAATTTTACCTCTCAACGGCAAAATCGCTTGGAACATTCTGTTTCTGCCTTGTTTAGCAGAACCGCCTGCTGAATCACCCTCGACAAGGAATATTTCGCATTTTTCAGGTTCTCTGTTTGAACAGTCTGCAAGTTTACCCGGAAGTGTTGAGTTTTCCAAAACGGTTTTACGTCTTGTCAACTCTCTTGCTTTTCTTGCGGCTTCTCTTGCACGTTGTGCTTGCAAGGTTTTCTCAATAATCATTTTTGCGATTTTAGGGTTAAATTCAAGCCATTCCTGCAATTTATCTCTAACTGCATCTTGAACGGCACCCATAGCCTCTTGAGAACCTAATTTTTCTTTTGTCTGACCTTCAAATTCAGGGTTTGGAATTTTAACCGAAACGATTGCCGTTAAACCTTCACGGACATCTTCACCTGATAAGTTTTGTTCGGAATCTTTCAAGATATTATTTTTTCTTGCATAATCGTTCAAAACACGAGTGATTGAGTTTCTGAAACCTGTTAAGTGAGTACCGCCGGAGTGAGTGTTGATGTTGTTTGCAAAAGACAAAACGCTTTCTGTATATGATTCTGTGTATTGCATTGCAACTTCAACCTGCAAATCACCAACTACTTTATCTATATAAATAGGTTTTTCGTGTAAAACTGTTTTATTTTTGTTCAAAAATTCCACATAACTTCCGATACCGCCTTCGTAATGGAATACTTCAACTTCTTCCGAATCATGACGAGAGAAGATAATTTTCAAACCTTTGTTCAAAAATGCCATTTCTCTCAATCTGTTTGCAATAACATCGCAATCGATTTCAGTAGTTTCCGTGAAGATTTCTGGGTCAGGCCACCAAGTTGTTTTTGTACCTGTCTTGTCGGTTGCTTCTCCTTTTTCAACAGGGGCTAAAGGTTCGCCTCTCATGTATTCCTGACGCCAAACGTAACCTTGACGAGAAACCTCTACGATATATTTTTCTGATAATGCGTTTACAACTGACGCACCAACGCCGTGCAACCCGCCTGATACCTTGTAACCGCCATCGCCGAATTTACCGCCTGCGTGAAGTACGGTGTGTACGATTTCTAAGGCGGATTTTCCACTATCAGGTTTGATGTCAACCGGAATACCACGGCCGTTATCTTCTACAGTAACGCTGTTATCTTTGTGGATTGTAAA
>SFZC01000025.1 GCA_004558955.1 bacterium
CTTACTATTGAGTTGAAGTAATAGGTCTTGAAGGGCAAACCGAAGGCAATGCCATAGTAATAGAGCACATAGAAGACCTTAACAAGCTGGATTTCAAAAGACCTATACTATTATTTTCTCAAACAACCAAATCGCTGACCGACTTCAACTCAATAGTAAGAGAAATACAACATCGTATATCAGCAGGCGTACTCTTTGAATATCACGACACAATATGCAGGCAGGTGGCAAACCGCATCCCGCACATCAAGAGTTTTGCAAAAAAATACGAAGTGATAATATTTGTTAGTGGAAAAAAGAGCAGTAACGGCAAGATACTCTACTCGGAATGCCTTTCAAGTAACCCCCGTACACATATCATCTCCGATATTGACGAGATAGACAACACTCCGACACCACCAACACCCAACATACAATAAACGGGTAACAAAGGTCCCATTGCGATTAGATACAAAATACCCGTTGTCGCTAAAAGTATCAAAACCATACTCAAGTTTGGCTGTTTATAAATCAAACCCAAAATAAAAACCATTTGCCAAATATATTTTGATGCAAAGTTTTTAAGAGTTTCCATACTGATTTTGTCTTTAAACATTGTAGCCAAAAGCATACAGAACAAAGGCTTGGCAAGTTCGGACGGCTGAAGCTGCATAAATCCTAAATTTATCCAACGTTTTGCACCATTAATTACAACACCCAACGGGGTAAATTGAAGAATTAACAGCAGGAAAATAACCGTCCACATAAATTTTGTATTATATTTTTCAAGTCTTTTATAGTCAAATCTTGAGAAAAATAGCATCGCAACAAATCCGACAACTGCGTAAATACCCTGTTTAAACGCCATTGTAATAAGCAAAACGCCTTCACGTTGACATTTTGGAGCGGTTGCCGAAAATATCGCAAGCAAGCCCAATACCACCAAAAAGGCAACTATCACAAGCAACTGTCTGTCAGGTGCAGAAATTATCACACCTGATCTATTATAATTATGTTTTCTGCCTTCACGCCTCTCCCTACTTTGGCGTTGAGGTGACCTATACTCTCGATAAGACATATTCTCTGAAAACTTCTCCCCTGTGTTCATAACTGTTAAACATATCAAAACTTGCACATGCCGGTGACAACAAAACCACATCTGGCTTTAATTCAATAGACTTGTCTATGGCACTTTCCATTGTTTTTGCTTTGATAATATTATCAAAGCCGTTTGCTCTCAGATTTTGTTCAAAACGTTCTGTTGCTTCCCCAATCAAAACGACAGTTTTAATATGAGCGTTAACAGATTTGCAAAACTCTATCAAATCCGTATTTTTATCTCTTCCGCCCGCAATCAAAGCAACATTTGTATTATTAAAGGAATCAATCGCAACGATTGCCGCCTCAGGATTTGTCGCCTTTGAATCGTTATAAAAAGTTATTCCGTCTTTTTCAATAATTTTTTCAAGGCGGTGAGCAGGTGCTTTAAATTCCATAATTGCACTTTTTATTAAATCATTCGGAACACCTGTCAATTTTGCACAAATAATCGCACACATAATGTTTTGATAATTGTGTTCTCCAAGCAACGGACATTCTTTGAGCGTAATGATTTCCTCAGCTTTTCCGTTTTGCTTATAAATAATTTTGCCGTCTTCTTCATAACAACAATTTTCGCCGACATTTCCCGCAAACATAAAGATTTCACCTTCAGCTTTTTTAGAAAACTCCAGCAATTTTTCATCTTTAGCATTCAAAACACTGTATTTAGGTGCTTGCGGCGAAAGGAAAACTTTAGCCTTAGCCTTAAAGTAATTTTCCAACCCTTGATGCCAATCAATATGGTCAGGTGTGAAATTTGTCCAAACCGAAATAAACGGTTTTAAAGACGGACTCATAGCCAACTGGTAAGAACTAGCTTCACAAATAAAATAATCCAAGTTTTCATCGGCAATGTTACAAGGAGGTTGACCAATGTTTCCGCAGGCTTTGACCTTCAAAGATTTTGCCAAAATGTGTTCCGTCAAAGCGGTAGTTGTAGTTTTTCCGTTTGTACCCGTGATAATAATAAACGGAATGTCACATTCTCTATATGCCAATTCAAGTTCAGATATAACGGGAATATTTTTAGCAACTATACGCTTAATAATTTCGCTATGCGGAGGAATCCCCGGACTTGAAACGACTAATTCCGCATTATCGACAAACTCATCAGAATGCGAACCATATTCAACGTTTATTCCTAAACTTTTCAAATCAGAAACTTTGTACATATTTTCTTCATCTACATACTTACCTTCTGACAAATAGACTATCGCACCGTGTTTTTTTGCGAATTTAGCAGCCGCAATACCGCTTTTAGAAAGCCCTAAAACAAGAACCTTTTTCCCTCTAATACTCATTATAAAATTCCTCTGCTGAATAATTCAAATAATACAAATGCCACTATGGAAAGCAAAAGTGAAACTATTGTAAATACTGCAACTACCTTCTTTTCGCTCCACCCAAGTAGTTCAAAATGGTGATGAATAGGTGCCATTTTAAAAACTCTTTTTCCCGTAGTTTTAAAACTTGTAACCTGTATAATTACCGACAAAGTTTCCATTACAAAAACTCCACCGATGAAAATCAATAAAAATTCAAACTTGCCTAAAACTGCCAAAGTACCGAGCAAACCACCGATAGCAAGTGAGCCGGTATCACCCATAAATACTTCCGCTTTCGGTTTATTGAACTTCAAAAATCCTAACAAAGCACCTGCAACCGCCGCCGCAATAATTGCCAATTCCGTTTCACCAGTAAAATAAGAAATCAAAGCACAAGTGATAAACGCAGGAACACCGCAACCTGCAGCAAGCCCGTCCAAACCGTCCGTTAAATTGTACGCATTGGAAGCCCCCGTAATAATAAATACCGCAAAGAACGGATATAACCACTTCAAATCAAGAACGAAATTACCTATAGCGAAATTACACGCACTCGGATTTGTGGTAACCAAAAACAAAGTCGGAAGCATTGCAATGGCAATTTGTCTGAATAACTTTCCACGAGCAGATAAACCGTCGTTATTTTTGCCTTTAATTTTTATATAATCGTCCTGAAAACCCGCAAAAGTATAAAATCCTAGCGTAATAATTGTTATCAGTGCGATTGTTGTCATTTTTTGAGCCAACAAAAGAGTTGTAACGGAAGCCAAAATTATCGCCGCAATAATAAACACACCGCCTGTTGTCGGAGTTCCCTGTTTTTTAGCATGATTTTCAGGAGCTAAATCTTTAACATACTGACCAATCATCTTTTTCTTAAGCATATCAATATATGGTACACCGAAAAGCATACACAAAATCATTCCCAAAATGAATGCTATAGCTATCATTCTCATTATATTTTCCCTCTTATATTTTCAATAATTTTCTCAAATTCCATAGAACGTGAAGCCTTTAAAAATACAGTTTCGCCATTTGAACAAATTTTTACAATTTCGTTTGCCGCCTGTTCGTTATTGTCAAAATATTTTACCTCAAAACCGTTTTGTTCTAAAACTTTTCCGATTTCTGCCGCCAAATTCCCGACAACAAAATATTTAACATCTTTTTTCAATTCAGATAAATACAACCCGACTTCTTTATGATATTGAACTTCATTTTCGCCAAGCTCGCCCATATTGCCGAGAACTACAACAGGCTTGTCATAAAGTTCAACAAAAGTTTTAACAGATGCTTTCATAGAATCAGGGTTGGCATTGTAACTGTCATTGATAAAATTTATTCCGCCAACATTTTCGACTTCCCAACGTTTTTCAATCGGTTTGTAACTTTTTAACCCTTGAAAAATTTCTTCATAGTTTAATCCCAGACAATAGCCCGATTCAATCGCCGCCAGTGAGTTTTCAATATTATAATCACCTTCGACATTGAGTTCATAAATATTATTTTTGTACTCGAATTTTGAATACCCGACTTTGCGTTCCAAAACTTTCACATCTTTTAATGAATAAAAAATCTTTTTTCCGTTATATTTCAAATGTTTTTTAATAATTTCCTGATTTAATGCAATAAATGCCCCGTTTTCATTTAATCCTGAGGCTATTTCGCATTTTGCTTCCGCAATATTGTCAAGACTTCCCAATCGTCCGATGTGAGCAGTTCCGGAATTTGTAATAATTGCAAAATCAGGCTCTAAATGTTTTGAAATCAATTCAATTTCACCAAGTCCTCTCATGCCTGCCTCGACAACAAGTGCTTGAGTATCTGAAGGCATTCCGAGAACGGTTTGACAAAAACCTATTTCGTTATTGTGGTTTGAAAAAGTTTTTTGAGTTTTGAATTTTTGAGAAAGAACCGAATAGACAATTTCTTTGGTCGTGGTTTTACCTGAACTTCCCGTAATCATCACTGTTTTCGGGTTAATTTTAAAACGATAAAATTTTGCAAGATTCAGATATGCCTCTTTTGTATCATCAACTTTTAAAACAAGTTTGGCGTTATCAAAAACGGTGTCACTTGTCGTGAAATAACCGATAGCACCTGAGTTTAGTGCTTGCTCAATAAACTTTTCACCGTCAAAATTCGCACCTTTCAACGGCAAATATATATCGCCTTTCGCAATCGTTCTTGTATCAGTTGAAATCTTAAATTCTTCCAAGTCCCAACAATCGTTTTTCAGGCATTGTGCACCTGTAGCCTCTATTAATTCTTCCCTTTTAAACATCATAAATTTATAATACTTCAAAAACGCACTCATAGCTACAAGGTTAATAAAAATTAAAACTACTTGACTTATAAACAGGACTGATAGATAATCATAATACGTTATTATAGGGTCAATCGTTTAACAAAACCTCAAAAAGGTTACGAAACCCGCAAGGAAAGGACAGTAAGAATGTACGCAATAGTCGAAACAGGCGGAAAACAATATCAAGTAGAAGAAGGACGCTACGTTGATGTTGAATTATTAGATGGCGAAAAAGATTCAAAAGTAGTTTTTGACAAAATCGTTATGATTGTTAACGGTAAAAAATCAAAAGTAGGACAACCTTATGTATCAGGTGCTTCTGCTGAAGGTAAAATCGTTTTACACGATAGAGCAAAAAAAATTATCGTTTACAAACAAAGACCTAAAAAAGGTTACAGAAAAAAACAAGGTCACAGACAAGGTTACACAAGAGTTATGATTTCTAAAATCAGAACAACCGCTCAAAAGTCTGCTGAAGCAACTGCTGAATAAGTAGTCTAAAATCGTTATAAGTACAAAAGAAAAAAGGAGAAAAGAAAAATGGCACATAAGAAAGGTATGGGATCCACCCGTAACGGCCGTGACTCCGAAGCTAAGCGTTTAGGCGTTAAAAAGTTCGGCGGCGAGACCGTTAAAGCAGGAAATATCCTTGTTCGTCAAAGAGGAACTAAAAT
Source organism: bacterium (assembly GCA_004558955.1). GTDB lineage: Bacteria > Cyanobacteriota > Vampirovibrionia > Gastranaerophilales > Gastranaerophilaceae > Zag111. The sequence continues at coordinate 5,388 of SFZC01000025.1, forward strand.
TCACCCTGGTATCAATGTTGGTATCGGTTCTGATGATACTTTGTTTGCTTTGACTGATGGTGTAGTTAAATTTGAACCACACAGAAGAACAAGAAAACAAGTTAGCGTTTACTCTGCATAAGATAAGCGACAAACAACAATTTAAAAAGAGCCAATTCGTAACGAATTGGCTCTTTTTGTTTCGCTCCTTTTTGAAAAATTTTATTTTTTATGATGCCAAACTTTTATCCCAAGCAACACCATAATTATTGAAATCTGCATCTGTTACACAAAGTGTTTTTGAACCGTTATTTTTTGCTGCAAGTAAATATTCTTCCGCATCAATTCCGGCATATTTTGCCTGTAAATCCGTAACATAATGGTTATCTCTTGTGATTTTTGTATAATCATTTTTTTGCGTAACATTGAAAGTTTGAACCGTATTTTTCGGCACAAAAGTCGTTTTATTTGTATTTGCGTAATCAACTTTACCTAAGACAACATTCAAAATATTAATCGTCATACTCACATCTCCATATATTTGCTCTCTTACTTTTATAAAGTATTTTTATTTGACGAAATTTCAGCACTTAAAGAAATCGTTACAAAACTTAAATTCAAGAAACGGAAGTTTTGAAACAGTTGAAAAGAAAGTTAATTTTTGCTAATATCAGGATAACCGAGAGAACAAAAAGAAAAAGAGGTAAAAATGTCAGGACACTCAAAATGGGCAAACATTAAGAATAAAAAAGCCAAAACAGATTCACAAAAAGCAGTAGTATTTCAAAAATATTCAAGAGAATTGATTGTAGCATCAAGACTTGGCGGTGCTGACCCTAACGGAAACTTCCGTTTAAGAACCGCTATCGAAAAAGCAAAAGCGGCAGGACTTCCAAATGACAACATCAAAAGAGCCATTGAAAAAGGTTCAGGTGCGGGAAGTGCAGACAATTACGAAGAATTAACTTACGAAGGTTACGCAGCAGGCGGTGTTGCCGTTGTATTGGAAGCAATGACAGACAACAGAAACAGAACCGCAGGTGATGTAAGAAGTATTTTCACAAAATTCAACGGAAACTTAGGTGAAACAAATTGCGTAAGCTGGATGTTTGACAGAAAAGGCAGCATTGAATTTGATACAGACATCGATTTTGAAAAATTGTTTGAAACAGCAATCAATCTTGACGCTGAAGACGTTATCGAAGAGGAAGATTGCTACAAAGTTATTACATCAGTTGAAAACTTCCAATCAGTTGTTGAAGGTCTTGAAGCAGAAGGCTTCAAAAGCACGACTGCTGAATTGACAAGAATCCCGCAAAATAATATTGAAGTAACAGATGTTAAAACAGCAACTTCAATTATGAGATTGATTGATAGACTTGAAGAACTTGATGACGTTCAGAATGTCTATGCAAATTGCGATATTCCGGAAGCAGTTTTGCAACAGGTAGAGGTTTAATTTTGTTAGAGAGAATAGAAAAACTTTCAAAAGTTCTTAATGAAGCTTACAGTGAAAAAACGCTGCAAAGTGCTTTGAGAACTTTTTTTTCAAAAAATTTCGATATTGAAGATTTTTCTATTGACATAAATAACAAAATTTATCTTGAATCCCCAATGATTGAAGAAAATGAAATTAAATATCCGATTTTCAAACATAAAAAAAGTATCGGCTACCTAATTTTTAAAGGCGGAAACAACGAATTTAAAAGGTTCATAAAGTATGCCGCACCGTTCATTTCGCTAAAAGTTCAAAACCTTATTTTGAACGACAAAATGCAAAAGAACGTAAACTTTCACGAAACAATGAAAAACATTGCAAAAATCATTGAAAGTCAGTACGAATTAAATTATGTAATTCCAATTATCGGCGAAATGATAGATAAATTTTTCACAAATTATTTACTTTACATTTTCTTGTATGATGAAAATGTCGGAACAAACGTTCTTGCTTGGCCAATGGCATGCAAGGACAGCAAAATCATTGAAATTGTGGAGAATTTTAACTCAACCGCACTAACAGAAGACAAAAAGCTGTTAGCACTGCCACTAAAAAGCGAAAACAAAGAAGTCGGCGTGCTTGTTGCAAAAAGTACAGACGAAAAAATTACGGAAAAAGATATTGATTATCTGACCCAACTGTCTTCTCAGATTGCGACAACAATAAACCGTGCAAATGTTTATGCCGAAATTTTGAAACACGCAACACTTGATGCTTTGACGGGATTTTATAACAGAAATCAACTTGAGGAACGTATCAAGCAGGAAGTAGCGAATGCAAAACGTCAAAAAGCACCGTTGTGCGGGATTATGACGGACATTGACTACTTTAAACATGTAAACGACACCTACGGACACGCTGTCGGCGATTTGGTCTTAAAAGACATTGCAAAGATTATTCGTGGGCAATTAAGAGAATACGATATTGCTGGAAGATACGGCGGTGAAGAGTTTTCAATACTTTTGCCGTTTACCAAAATTGATGAGGCTAAAAAAGTTGCAGAACGTCTGAGAGCTTCGATTGAGAATAAAATTGTTGATATTTCAAAGGTTAATCCCGAAAGTGACGTAAAAACAATAAAAGTTACAATTAGCCTTGGAATTTACGAAATGAAAGAAAATGACAATGATGAAGATTTGCTCAAAAAAGCGGACAAAGCACTTTATCAGGCAAAGAATACAGGAAGGAACAAAGTAGTAGTACAAAATGAGTAAATTAGAAGTAATTTGTAAAAATTTGAACGATACAAAAAAACTTGCATATAAATTTGCAAAACTTATCGAAAATGACGGCTGTTTTATTAACTTGTACGGCGAAATCGGAGCAGGCAAAACCGCCTTTGTAAAATTTGTCGCAGAAGAAATTGGCATAACCGAAAAAGTAACCAGCCCGAGTTTTGTAATCTTAAACGAATACCACAGTGCGAAAATTCCCGTCTATCATTTTGATTTGTACAGACTGGAAAACGAAGGGGTAAAAACGATTACCGATGAACTCCGTGAGTATTCGGAAGGCAAAAAAATAACCTTTGTGGAATGGGCAGAATTTTCGCAAAACGAAATTCCGTTCAATCATCTGAAAATCAACGTAACTTACGAAGATGACGACAGCAGGAAATATTCGTTTGAAGGATTTGGCGAAAATTGTAAAAAAATTGTAGAGGAATTGAAAAAGTGATTTTATTAGTATTTGATACATGTTTAGATAAAATGTATGTAACATTGACAAAAGATAATGAAATTTTATCATCAAAAATTGTCGAAAACCAAGATAACAAGTACCATTCCGCCTTCTTAATTTCGACAATAAAAGAGGTTTTAAAGGAAAACAACCTCACCCCGCAAGACCTTTCGGCAATCGGAACAAATGACGGACCGGGAAGTTTTACAGGCATAAGAGCGTGTACAACGGTTGCAAGAATGATGGCTCAACAGTTGAACATTCCTGCTTGCGGAATTTCTTCACTTGAGATTTTGGCAAAAATTAACAAAACCGAAAAACCGACAATCGTTGCATTGGATGCAAGAAAAAATTGCGCTTACCTTTACCACGAAAACGAAATTAAAGGTGCGGTAAATATTGATGAAATCAAGAAAATTTTAGAAAACGGTGATTATTTTGTAATTTGTGACGATAAAATGCAAAAAGAATTTGGCGGAATTTCATACCAGCAAAAACAATATCCGTTGGGCGAAATCTTGGCAGAACTTGCTTTCGAAAAATTGCAAACAAAAGCCTGCAAATGGCAAGAATTAAAACCTCTTTACATCCAACCGCCACCAATGGGCTAGGGAAAAATCATTACGTTTTGTAAATAAAACTTTAAAATTTAACAATCATAACCCAAAAATTTCCTTTATATATAAGTGAAGATCTAATATTAAGGAGATTTTATGGTACTGAGAGCCAATTTAGACAATTTTAGTAAAATTACAGGATTACCCAAACCAAGCGAGGAGACAGTTGCTGCTCCAAAGCAAAACATTAAACCGGAATTAAGAGATTGGTTGAGTAAATTTTCCAAAATAAGACAAAATTCGTTCAACCCACGAACGAATAATTCCACAACCTCGTACAAACTCGGACCTCGCTCAGGTAACACAAGAATCATTGATACTGATTCAGTTTTAGTAAAAAATCCGAGAAACAGAAACGGCATAAATTCGCCGAACAACAATTCGCCTGCACCTTATTCAAATACAACAGACGGATTTATCGGAGATTCGAGACAGGCAAGACGTGGAGATTGCTATTTTCTTGCAGAAATAAACGCTATCCGAAATACTAAGGAAGGTCAAGAATTTTTGCAGAAAAATTGCAAGAAAAACGATGACGGTTCCTACACAATCACACTCCCTGGTGCTGATAAAATTCGTCAAGAATATGCAAGAAGAGGTTTACCTTGCGAAGTGACGGGTAGTTATACAATTTCAGCCGAAGCCTTGCAAAAAGCGGGTAAAAGTGATGCGTATTCAAAAGGCGATTTGGAAGTCGTTGCCTTTGAACTTGCAATGGAAGCCTATAGGGCAGAAATGTCAGTTACTGTCGGTAAAAACGGAAAAACCGGTGTTAAACCGACAGACGCAGAAAATCAGGTGAATTTTACAGGCTTTGGCAAAGACGGCGATGTCCTGAGTAGCGGTCAAATGTATGATTCAGGCTTCCTGCTAACAGGAAATAAATCAGAAGTTTTCAGTTCTAACAAAAAAAGATACAAAAACGTAAAACCATACCAAGACGGTAGATACGGTTACATCACAAGAGAAGAAATGGCTCGCAGAACAGGTGCAGAGGTTTCCATGTACGAAAACAAGGGAACACTCAAAGCAGGTATATCTGAAGTCAGCCACTACACTCAAAACGAACAGGCTATCAACTCAATGCTTAGCAAATACGAAGGCAAAGAGGGTGATTATGCAATTACTTTTGGTGTTCGAGTAGCGAAAAACGGACCTGACGGCTCGACAAAAGCAGGTGACGGTCACGCTTTGAATGTCCTAAAAATTACAAAAGACACCGTATATGTTGCTAATCCTTGGCATCCTGACAAAATTGAACCAATCCCGAGAAGCGAATTTATCAAAATGACTACCCAAGTAGTTGCAACACCGATCGGAAAAGATACAACAACCCAACCACCGACATTACATATTCCGAATAAACCGAACAAACCAAATAAAATGACACGAGAACAAATAATAGAATACTTTAACAGATTCAAACCAACACGAAAATAAAAAACACTATCAATACACAAAATGCAACTACTCGATATAGTTGCATTTTTGTTGTAAAAATGGTATTTTAAACTTATGAAAAATTTAGATATTACATCTTTTGAAAACGCACTAAGCAGTCTAAACTCAATTTTGATTAGATATGAAAAAGACAACCACGATATAGATATTCGTGATGCGGTTATCCAGCGTTTTGAATATACATATTCGCTTGCGTTAAAAATGCTTAACAGATTTTTGAATATGCAAGCTCCCCAAGCCTTGCCAGATATGACTTTCAATGAAATCATACGGAATGCAAACAAACTGGGCTTATTAAAAAGTAATCTTGAAAAATGGACAGAATTTAGACAAAAAAGAAATTCGACCTCTCACACTTACGATGAAAAAGTGGCAATCGAGGTAATGGCAATTATACCTGAATTTAAGACTGAAGCAGAATTTTTGTTAGAACAACTCAAGAAAAATATATGATAGATTTAGAAGAAAAATACTTAAATTTTATAAAAACAACAGTTGCAAAATTTTTGGCAAACTACAAACTTTATATCTTCGGCTCAAGAGTAAAAAACAAAGCAAAAGCCTACTCAGACGTTGATATTGCAATAGATTCACCTGAATTAACTTCTGAAATAAAATCAAAAATTGAAGCATTTTTTGAAAATTCGACATTGCCTTATGAAGTCGATGTTATTGATTTGAATAATATTACCGACAAATTTAAACAACACATAATTAATGATTTAGTAGAGATTTAACTGTTTTCCATTTACAATACTTCACACAAGACGCAAATTTCCATATATTCAAACCTTTATAAATATAGAAAAAAGAATTTATATTTAAAGGTAAAAAATGGGTATCGGAAAAGTTTTATATAGAAGTGTAGGTAACGCAATCACGAACCAAAAGAAACTAATGGAAATGCCTGTTCCTAAAGGCACTAAAACCTTTGACTACATGAGTGCAAGCGGGAAAAACGGGAACTTTCAAGCCGTCACATTTAGAGATGAAAACGGAAAGAATTTGGGAAAATCCATTATTCAATATAAAAACGGGCAAAAATCTCAAAAAATAATCGAACACGCAAGTCCAAATTCTGTAGGTGTCGAAACCTACTATCCTGACGGCATTTACAATTTGAAACTTAGAACCATAACACAAATGCCTGACGGGAAAACACTAATGATTAAGAATGAAGTGTCTTCTACAGGAATTGACAAGCATTCAACAATGCTCATAGAAAAAGGTAAAAAAGCGAAAGGCATAACTTACACAACAAAATGGGACGGAGAAAAACCCGAACTTGAATATATCAACACCGACAAACGATTTAATAACACGAAAAATTTGGAATATTATCCGCTTGCCTGCGAATACCTTGACCCGTTCAGAACAAAAGAACGTATCAAACACATTTCAAAAATTCAAGAAAAACAATTAAAACTTGAAGGTATAATTCCCCCACCCGAAATCGTTCCGAGAGAACCTGAACAACCTATAGCTTATGCAGTCACAAATCCATATAACGGACAAATTAAAATATTTCCGGAGCACCCGATAGACGGTGGCAGCTTGCTTAACACTTTGGGACATGAATACCGACACGCAAAAGACTTTTTCAATATGGAGAGAGTAAAAATTTCAACTCCAACCACAAATGAGCAAAATCTTGAAAGAATAAACCAAATAGAAGAAGTTTACTCAGGAACAAAAGCCTTCTTGCAAAAAGCAGATGCCAAAGGATTTTTCAAAGACAAATCTCAACTGGATAGAAAATACCGAAAATTGTTTATAGAATCAGACGCAGCATTACGAAATCCCGAATATTTCACGAACGCAGAAGTCCACAACAGTTATAGTTTTGAACGCAGAGCAATCGCAAGCGGCGATGCCGAAGTGAAAAAATTTGTAGATATAGTAACAAGATTACAAAACTTTTTGCTAAATCTATAATTTGGTTTTCAATATTAAAACGAAAAAACATATCGTAAAGATAAAATCCCGCTTGAAGACTATGCAAGAAGTTACATTTTAAAATTACAGGGACAAGTAAAAACTAAATTTTAGTAGTCGTATGGTGGAAAAAGCGTAAGTAATTCCCACCGTTTTAAATTTATGGATTGTCGGTTGGTCATACCTGCCCAACAATTTTAAAATACTCAAATTTCACTCCTTAGCAAAGTTGGCTTGTGGTGTGATAATAAGGCGAATTTATTGTAAATATACATTCACCCTTGCCCCCCAAAAGACCATTTTGACCGTTTTGAATGACAAATGGTTTGATTACTTCCAACCCCTCAAACGCACTAATAATGCCAATTACCCAAAATAATCACACCATCTGTTATAACCAAACCACTCGATAAAATACACCCACACATTACACACAGAAATTAAACACTAAAAAAGAGACTCTTAAAAGCCTCTTTAAATGGCGGGGTTAACGATGCAAGGTTCGAACTATTAGTGTCTAACTTTATAAAAAACCTACGAGATACAAATACAGATAAAATATGTAGCTTAATAGAATTGTTAGGACGGTTCGCATAGACTTTCGTCTAATAATTGTGTTATAATTATTGTATGAAGAAGAAAGATTTGTTATTAAGCTATTTGTTTGTAATACCAACGGTATTTTTAGTATGCTTTTTTCATATTAGCTTTTGGCAATGGATTGGCATAATTATATTCATGATGGTATATCCTATTGTATTCGGATTATTAAATAGAACAAAGACTCCTATTTGGTTAACTACATTAACTCCATTGTTATTTATTCTAATTTTGTTTATTGGATATTGTATTGGGCTTAACGATTATATCGAAATTGCAACTACAGATGACATTAAGAAAGCAGATGAAATTGAAGCATTGCTATCTGCTCGTTATTACAATACTATACGCTTTGTAGACGGAACAAAATATACAATCGCACTACGCAACGCTAATAAAGACTCCTACAAAGAAGCTGTCTTATCTCTTATTATAGATGATGTTGTAACTGAAAATGTTGGTATTCATCTTGATACAAAGTCGGTAGCATTTAGTAAAAAAGGCTATATATCTAATTTGGTTAAGGATTTCAAGAAAGGGTTACCATTCTTGATAAATGGTATTGAAGGGGTATACAATTCTACTGTAGATATAGAATTTAATAGTTGCTTCTTTGATATGGATTGTGGAAATCCTTATGTGAAAGCTAATATTAAGATTGATACTGATGAAAGTTTTGATACAGAAGAAATTAAAGAACTGACAGAGAAGCTACTGATATCTACTATTGGTGGTTTAACAAAGGATAATATTAAAATAGAGTTTAATATTAAACCTTGCTCAAAACAGGATAAATGCTACAATCACCAAACAACACAACGATTATACAAAAAGGCTAAATACTATTATAGCAAGAAAGATTATGTAAAGGCACTGAAGTATCTTGAGCAAGCATATAACATAGACCCTTCTTATACTACATCTTTTGATGATGTTCTTAAGATTATGGAGCTTGATGAAGCAATTAAAAAGACACCTGATGATTACAGACTGTATGTACAACGTGGTGATATTAAGAATGTATTTGAATATTCAATGTTTGTTGGAAGCGGAGAGTCTATAACATCAGATTTTGACGGAGCAATAGATGACTATACAAAAGCACTTGAATTAAATCCAAAAGCCTATGAAGTCTATGAAAAGAGAGGAGACGCATGGGCAGAGTGTGGTTATAAACGCTGTATAGGTTGTAAACGTGAAAGAACACATGTAGAAGATGAAAATGTTATCAAAGACTATAAGCTTGCTATTAAGTATATTGGTGGTAATGACAGATTATATGAGAAGTTGGGGGATAGATACATTAGTAGCAATCCCCAAAAGGCATTGGAATATTTTAATAAAGTCAAAGATATACACCATACAAATAATAATGAAATAATGTCACCTATATTTACAGATGAGTTGTTCCCACGAACATACGACAGATTACCATTAAAAATAGCTCAATGTTATGTAGAACTGGGGAAATATAATGAAGCATTATTGGTGCTAGATAAATTTATAGATAAGTGCAACAATAAGGAGCTTATCCAGCATGCTAATAATATGAAATTCTTATATAATTGGAAAAGTAAACACTACAAACAAGCATTAAAGAATGCTGATAGTTGTTCAGTATGGGTATGCAAAGCATTAGGTATTTTCTTTTAAGAAAATATCAAATTATAACTTTGGGTAATTTTCTTTTAAGCATTTTACCAATGGTCGCAGTGCTATATCGCACAAATAACTTATCAACAAAGCCATTCGTTTTTGTTCCATTTCTTTTGATTCTTCTTCGTCTCTGTGTAAGGTTATTGTGTATTCATCTACTTTTAAACTTAAACTCTTTTTGTTCATAGTTGTCCTCCTATTTTATAAACATAATAAAATATCAAGAGGACTTACGAGGTTCGAACTTGTTAGAGCCCAATAATAATGACAAATTTAACCCAAAACACAATCTATAAAAGCAAAATCAACGCATTAAAAAAGTCCTGTTATTACAGGACTTTTGTTTAAATGGCGGGGTTAACGGTGCAAGGTTCGAACTTTTTAAGAAATTTATATTCGATTTGTTTTTACCTGAAACAGAGAAAATATGTGATTCAATAGAAAAACTAATACTTATAACATAGATTAAGTAGACTTTTTATCAATAATTGTTATAATAATCGTATGAATAAGAAAGATTTGTTTTTTACTTATGTCTTGGCATTTATTTGTATTGCTTGTTGTTTAACCTTACATTATCCAACCAAATATCATTTTCCGTTTATGGTATTTGCTCTGTTGGTTGGTATTCCACTCTTACTTAGTAAGAAAATATTTAAAAAACCATATTTTGCTTGGAAAAGTATTGATAAAACTACTATTAATAATAAATTTATAATATTTATGGATAATTATCCTTTAACAAGTTTTTATATTATAATAACATTCTTTGCACTTTTGGTAGCATTTTGGTTTTCTAATGAGGAAATACAAACAATTAGTAGCCCCCATTGTGGTGAAAATTGTTATATAACAACTACTAAGACAATAGAAAAAGCAGATGAAATCCAAACGTTTTTGGCACAACAAAACTGCCTAACTGAATCCCAAGCAATGTTTAATAATAAAAATGAAGTTATAGGTTATAAAATAAAACTGAAAAATAAAATGAGTCAAAAAGATTATTTTAACGCAATATCTGAACTTTTAGATACTTCTATAGTTGATAAATCAGTAGAATATCCAATATCAAGTACATATTACAGAATTAAAATTGATAAGCCCGAAGGGAACAAATTTAGATTTATATTTAAAGCATATTCACCTAAATAATGTAAACGACGAGGCTGTCTTGACTTGTTCGCGTTGAACGTGTCTACGGTTTTTCTTTTTAGAAACTTCGTTTCTTCCAAAGAAAAGACCTCCGCACTCCGCTCACAAGTCGCTCGAACTCGGGCAGGTTTAAGACAACCTGCAGCGAGTTCTCACCTCTTTATTCCACAACTTTTAACAAAAAAAATAAGTCCGATAATCGGACTTATTTTTTGTAAATGGCGGGAACGACGAGGCTCGAACTCGCGACCTCATGCGTGACAGGCATGCGCTCTAACCAAACTGAGCTACGCTCCCATCTGTTTTAGTTACTCTTTTATTATATTTGCTGAATTTTTAAATGCAAGAGTTTATTTTATATTTTTTCACATTTTAGCAATTTTATTTTTTACAAGCTTTTTATCCTATATGCAAATCTCAAATTCGACCCAAAATCAATACTGCAATTTCACTGCAAGAGCCCCGCAAATCAAAGATGCCGAATGGGTTTCACACATCGTAAATTCAACCTTCCCGCATTTTTCGACAACAAAGCATCAACTTAGGTTTATTTCCTATCTCTCTAAAAAACAAAACTTTGCCCGAAAACCCAAAAACTTACAAGATGTACTGGATAGAATTGAACTCAACCAACATATCAAAAAGCATAACCACACAAAAAAAATTTCAGAAAAAATCTTTGATTTTTTCTACTACCTTACACTTTCAACAAAACAGAAAAAAGATTTCAATATACAACAAGCCATTTACAATAAAATAGTACAAGTTATTGACTTGAGAAAAAACTGTTTCAAAGAAAATACAGATACTCTCACTCCTAAACCAATAAAAATGATTGGTTACATAAAAAATCAAAAAATTGCAAACTGTATGGAAGATGCAGTTTTAACAAACATGGTTCTTAAAATGAACGGAGTAAAAAATGTTGCTCGCATTCACATGTACAACCTTGTTAACGGTGAAGAAAAAATAATTGACCATGCCGTTTGTATCGTCAACCCACCAAACATTCCGTTACAACAGGGTAAACTTCACCCCAAAGCAATTATACTTGATGCCTGGAGTGGGAAATGCGACTTTGCCGATAACATGATTACCTATTACAGAAATCTAAAAGGAAAATATTTTCCCGTAAATAAGTTAAAAGATGTCGTTTACAAACCAATACTAGAAGACGGTCTGACGCCCGATATTTTGGCAAAGATGAAACAAGACTATCCGCAACTTATTTTTCCGAACAAAGAGAGAAAATTTCTTAATCTGAAATAAAAAGCCCTGATTTTCATCAAGGCTTATAAAATGAATTGTAAAAATTTTCTTAATTTTTAAATATTAATCTGCATACAAAGGTGCTAATTTCTTAGATTGTTGCGGAATTACACCTTCTTCGATTGACATATACACACGGTAATCAATATCAGCAAAGCAATTATCGATACTTTCGATTTCTTTCAATTTCGCTTCGTCAATATTACCGCTCTCAATCATATCAGCGATAAGACTGAATCTGTCAACATGTTCTCTAAATCTGTCGGTTGCATAATCTTTAGCCTGCCATGTTGTAATCAAAAACGGCCAATCGGAACTTTGCAACAACAAGTTTTCTCTTGCCAACTGATTTAATGCTCTGTGCAAAACTTTATCTTCAGGAATTTTCAAGTAATTGTCAACAATTCTTGTAATTCTCTTTTCGCAAGAGTGAATAATAGGCCACATCCATTCGGTCAAGTGGTTGTTCCATACATAGAAGTGACCACCTTGTCCCCAAGAAGATTCAGGGATTTGGATTGCTTCTGTCGGCGGATGAGCATGCAAGTATTCACCTGCAGTCATTCTTTCAACTTGCGGAATGTATTGATGAAGTTTCTTGATAACCTGTTTAATAAATTCAACACCTTCAAACCACCAATGACCGAACAACTCGGTATCAAATGAAACCATTACCAAGCCTTCTTTACCGTTGTGAGAATTTTTGTAATCATTCAACAAGTGGTAAAGCATTGTTGTATAGTGATCAGAGTTTTCATTGATTTTATTTAATGCCAAAACAGGATCATAAAGCATTTTGTCACCTAAATCTGTTTTCGGCGATGTAATTCTCCAATAGTGCATGCCTGATTTGTCGTCTTTTTTGTGGAACTCTCTAAAGCAACCATCACCCGGATATCCGTCAGCAGCAGACCAAACCTGATAACCTGCTCTATCATTTCTGCCCATAACCGCAACTTGTGCATCAGGTAACCAATAAGCAGAATAAGTATCATAACCTGTTGGTTCTCTTTCAGGAAGCGGGATATACTCGATATTTCCGTAAATACCAACAACACGGCGACTTCCGATAGAATTACCACCTTCAATTACATGAGATTCAGTAAAGAAGTATTCAATATCGTTATTTTGAAGAGTTACTTCAATAGCCGGACGCCAATGTTTTTGACCGTCTTTACCAACGTATTCATAACCTTGACGGTATGCACATTCCGGCAACCAGCAACCCATTGCTTTTTTACCGAACAATCTTTTTGTAGTGTCAGAACCGACCTTGAATTGAGCATTCAAGTTGTTATCTGTTGCCAACAACGGAGAAAATCCGTGAGTAGCACCTGAAGTTGTAATTTCAATACAACCTAAATCCTGATATTTTTTGAAAGCGGCAATCAAGTCCATGCCATATTTATTAACAAATGAATCTTTGATATTATTAAACCAATCATAGTAATATTTTGCCAAATATTTCAAGTGTTGAGAGTGTGGAACTTTCGGATCAGGATATCTGTCCAAATCCTTTGAAACACTCGCAATTCTTGTATCCAAATATTCAACAAAACCTTGTTTTAAATGTTCATCGTTTAATTGTTCAGCCAAAATAGGAGTAATACCAACTGTTAACTTTGCTTTAATGCCTTCATCATACAATTCTGAAATTGCATTGATTAGCGGCACATAAGTTTCTGCCATACATTCATAAAGGTTTTCTTCACCAAACGGCCACATCCCCGCTTTCCTATAATAAGGAAGGTGACTGTGTAACATAAAAACGAATTGACCTACTGACATTTTTTCCTCCAATCTACTGAACTATACATAAATATAATTCATTTATGTACAATTTATATATACCACAAACGGGTAAAAAAAATAATACTATTTAACTAGTCCTAGTGAATAATTTTACAAATATTAACAAGATTGTAAAATTGAAAGTTCACCTATCAAAAAAAGGGAAGTTTCGTAATTTCGACTTCCCCTTTTTAAAACCTTTAACCAATGCTAAATTGCAACTGACTGAGCCTTAACTTCTGCTTCCATCGGTATTTCTTTCATAATACCCGCATTCAAGTTTCTGGCCTGCTCGATTCTGTGCATAGGCAACGGAACATTTTTGTGAACAATAGCTGCCTTTGAACCCGAATCTGCAATCTGAACAACTTGTCCGTTTTTAACCGCTACAGTTGTCGGTTTCTTTTGTTGAGCAGATGCTACAGTTTTTGCAACAGTTCCCGATTTTGCTACCGCACCGTTTCTTACCGCAGCAATTACAGGATCAGGGTGAGCCTTCATCTGTCTGTAATCTGCCATAATTCTTGCAACATAACGTTTGGTTTCGCTAAACGGAGGAACTGCTCTATACTTTTTAACATTTCCCGGTCCCGCATTGTAAGCCGCAAGTGCTAACTCAACCGAACCAAACATTTTGTACATTGATTTGTAGTACATAACACCACCCTTGATATTATCATCAAGTGAATAAGGGTTTAATCCCATTCTACGAGCCGTTGACGGCATAAGTTGGAATACTCCGACAGCCCCTCTCGGACTCTTTGTTTCGTGTCTGTAACCTGATTCTGCTTTGGCAATACTTAGCGTGATTGCCGGATCTACGCCCATTTCGATAGAACGTTTTACTATCGCCGTTTTTACCGTGTTTACGTTAGAAGCCCATA
>SFZC01000113.1 GCA_004558955.1 bacterium
TTCATCTAATATTTCTGATTCCCGTTTTGATAACTTATTGCTACGATAGCCAGCAGGTGTTTTGGGTGAACTTATCCACAATTCACAAGTGATTGACGAGTTGGGAAATTTGGGTATTGCGACTTTGTCTGAATTACCGTCAAAAGGTGACGGGGTTTGTGTTGTGCGTTCTCACGGCGAAAGTCCTGAAGTTTTTGAACAAATTTCAAATACGGGGTTTGAAGTGCTTGATATGACTTGTCCTGATGTGAAAAAAGTTCAGCAAAAAGCTGTAGAACTTGCTCAAAATGGTTATTATCTTGTAATTGTCGGAAAAGCAGAACATCCGGAGGTCGTTGCAATAAAAGCAAATGCAATAAAGTATAGTCCAAAGGTTATTGTTGCGGATTCTGCCGAAGGTGTTGAACCTTATGCAAAGGACTTGAAGGCAAACAAAAAAATCGGTGTTGTAGTGCAAACTACTCAAATGTTGTCAACGTTGAGTAATGTTGTTAGTGCGTTGATTCCGTTGGCAAAAGAGTTGTTGGTGGCAAATACGATTTGTCCGAGCACCTCAATGCGACAAACAGAGGCAAAAGAACTTGCAAAAGAAAGCGATTTGATGATTGTTGTAGGGTCTAAAAAAAGTGCTAATACATCACATTTAGCTGAGATTTTGACCGATATAACAAACACAATTCATATAGAAACGTCTGACGAATTGGAAATTTATAAAGATTTAATTTCCGCGTCTGAGAGAATTTCTATTACGGCGGGGGCATCAACTCCAGATACCGTAATAAAAAAGGTTTTGGAAAAGCTCGAACTTTTCTAAAAAAACAAAACGTCATAACAAAGAAAAGGAGAAAATAAAAAATGACACAAGTATTAGATGAATTCGAAAAACTATTAGAAGAAAGTTTTTCAAAAGGACATTCGGTTGCCGATATTGTTGAAGGTACTGTATTGAAAAAAGACCAAGACGGTTACCTAATCAGCGTTCGTGGTGCTAAAACAGAAGCGTTCTTGCCGAACAAGGAAATCTCTTCTGCAGAAGAAGCTACTCCGCTTGAAATCGGTGACGAAAAAGAATTTTATGTATTGAAAGAAGAACACGATGAAGACGGTATGTTATTGTCTTTGAAAAGACTTGCATTTGCTCAGGCTTGGGCTCAACTTAATGATGCAAAAGTTCAAGGCGATACAATCCTTGCAAAAGTTGTTTCAGTTGTTAAAGGCGGTGTTTTGGTTGACGTTGCAGACTTGAAAGGTTTTATTCCTTCTTCTCAATTAAGAACAGGAACTCCGTTTGATGGTCTTTTGGATCAAAAAATCGAAGTTAAAGTTTTGGAAGCTGATCCTAAGAAAAACAAACTTATCTTGTCTCAGAGACAAGCAGTTGCTGAACAAAGAGATCAAGTTGTTGACAATATTTTAGCAACTTTGGAAGAAGGTCAGGTTGTTAAAGGTGAAGTTGTAAGAATTGCTGATTTCGGTGCTTTCGTTGACATCAACGGCATTGACGGTTTACTTCCTATTTCTGAAATTTCTTGGCAAAGAATTAAACACCCTTCAGATGTTATTTCTTTGGGTGAAACTATTGAAGTTAAAATCATTAAAATTGATAACGAATTGAAGAGAATTTCATTGTCTTTGAAAAGAATGGGCGAAGATCCATGGCAACAAATTGAAGGTCAATTCTCAGAAGGTCAGGTAATCACAGGTACTGTTAATAAAGTTACAGGTTTCGGTGCTTTCATTAACATTTTCCCTGGCGTTGAAGCTTTACTTCCTGTTTCAGAAATGGCTGAAGAAAATATCAACCCGTTCAACAAATTCAAAGTTGGTGACAGTGTAGAAGTTCTTATCAAGAAATTCACTCCGCAAGAACACAGAATTGCGTTGAGCATTAAAGATATTAACAAAGATGCTGAATAACTCAATATAGTATAATTCAAGACGGGTGTCATTACAAAATGATGCCCGTTTTTTATTGACAAAAACTTTTAATCAAATATAATTTTTTTTGAAAAGCGATAAATGGGGGACGGAAATGGAAAAGATTATGAACAGATTTTTGCTTGTTATTGTAGGGGTAATTTTGACGAGTGTGAGTGCTTTTGCCGTAATTCTAAACAGTTCTCCGTATTATGATTGCCCGTCTATGGAAAAGTTTTCCCCGTTGGTTTTTAGTTCAACATATTGTAGAACCGAAAAAAATTTAAAACCGAGTGAATATTCGGCTTGTTTGAGAGAATACAAAGAAAAATATACTTCCCCAAGAAAAGAATACCGTTTGGGCAAATGTGAACCTAGCGAAGTTCGTTATGCTCAATTAGGGTTTGGAACTTCGACTTGCAAAATTGATTTTGTCACAGGCGATAAACCGAGAATAGTGAAGGTTGAGGCCTATTCTTTTTCAAGAAATTCTGTTGAAAAGGCAAAATGCGTTGAGCGATTGAAGGCTAATTTAAAAAAAGCTTATCCAAAAATTGAAGAATAATTGTTTTGATATTTCTTGTCGTAAAAATTTTTTCATGATAGCATATTTTTTATAAACGGAATATGAAAATTAAATTTATGAGGTAAAAATATGCAAGCCCGAAGAGCCGCTAGAGAACTAGCTTTTATATTGTTTTCACAATTTGAAAAAAAGATTACAAACTATTCAAAAGAAAATTTAGACGATATTATAGTTAAATCGGTAAGAATTTTGTCAAGCAATGCTAACGATGAGTTGAAAACGGCGTTAGGAACTTTGATTGATATGCGTAATAAGATTGATGATTACGAAGCAGAACACGAAATTAACTTGAACAGACCGATTGAAGCAGCAAATGTTTCAGTGCCGATTATGATGTCAGGTGAAATGTCGGCCAAAGTTGATGAAATGATTGATATTGCCGAAAAAGCGTTGCTGGCATTAGAAATTGCGGAGTTCACAACTCTTGAATCTCAAAACGAAGTTAAATCTTATGCCATTCAAATTGCTCAGGCTTACCAACAACATAACAAAGAAATTGATGATATGATAAAAAAATATTCAACAGGTTGGGATTTTGACCGATTGGTAAAAATGGACAAAGATATTTTGCGTATTGCGATTTCCGAATTGTTGTATGTGAAAGAAGCACCAATGAAGGTTGTTGTTGACGAAGCCGTTGAGTTGGCTAAGAAATATTCAACAGATGATAGCCCGTCATTTATCAATGGTATTATTGCAAAAGTTATCGTTGACAACGGTGTTGAATAAACAAAATTTAATGAATAACAAAAACGGCTGACTTTTGCGGTCAGTCGTTTTTATTTGTCTTTCTTTTCTTTAATGACGAGTTCATAACCTAAAAAATCGAGAATTTGTTGAACTGTTTTAAATTTGACATTTTCCTTTAAAAAAGAGTTTGATAAACCGCCTTCGACAGGTACTTTGCAGTTTTCTTCGTTCATTTTTATTGCAAGTTTACGCATAGACAGTCCTTTGCGTAGAAGTATTATTCTGATTTCTTCGTATATATTCAACATAATAACAGTTTAATTTTATTGTTGATGATTGACAAAAATATAAACCATTGTTATTATATAAAATACAATGACTTACATAAAGTGACAAATGTAAAATGCAAAAAAATGAAATTTGTTTCGATGAAGAGTAAGATATCATTTTACCTGATACTGTTTGGGGTGAAATAGTTTATGTAATGTTTGTTTTGTCGATATATTGAAAGATTCAAGGTGTCGTTGTGAAAAATTCGTCAAATTAAAAAGACAAATATCTTTTTTCTGTCGCTGGGTGAAAAATCGTTGATTTTATGCTATTATTCAACTATGTTCGGATTTTTTAAAGATAAAATTGAAAATTTTAAACAAAAGATTTCAAATACCACACAGAATTTGGTCGGAAATGTTCTTGCAAATGTTGATGAAAACGAGGAAAGATATTCCGAGTTTACCTTGGACGATATTGAAGATACGCTGATTGGTGCGGATTTGGGCGTTGATTATGCGGCAGAACTTGTAGATAGGCTCCGTGCAAAACGTGATGCAAAACCGTCCGAGTTGAAGGATTACTTAAAAAACGAGTTTAAGAAAACCTTGCAGGAAGCGGGTTCAACCGAGTTGAATTATAAAGAAAATGAGTTGAATATTTATTTTATTGCGGGTGTGAACGGAGTTGGCAAAACTACTTTGATTGCTAAATTGGCGTATAAATTTAAACAAGAAGGCAAAAAGGTTCTTGTTGCTGCGGGTGATACTTTTAGGGCGGCAGCGGAAGAACAATTAAATATTTGGTCGGTTAGAGCGGGAGCGGACATCGTTCGCCGTGATAAGGCTGATCCTGCATCTGTTGTCTATGAGGCGATTCAAAAGGCGAAAAATGAAAATTATGACGTGATTTTGGTAGATACTGCGGGACGTTTGCAAAACAAGTTTAATTTAATGGAAGAACTTTCAAAAATTAAAACAGTAATTGATAAACAGGCTTCCGATGCATTGAGAGAAAGTATTTTGGTAATTGATGCAAATACCGGACAAAACGGCTTACAACAGGCAAAAGTATTCTCTCAAGCGGTAAATTTGACCTCGGTTGCGTTGACAAAACTTGACGGAAGTTCTAAAGGTGCGATAATTATTGCTATTGCAAGAGAAATGAAATTACCTGTAAAAATGGTTGGGGTGGGCGAAAAAATGGAAGATTTGAAGCCGTTTATACCTGATGATTTTATTGATGCAATTTTTGAATAATTGGAGTTTTGTATGAAAATTTTGGAACAGGCAAAAACAAGGCTTGGAAATACTGTTGAATTGGTCGGAAATCCAGTAAAAAACGGTGTTTTGATAATAGGCGTTTTTCATGGTGATGAACCGCAAGGCAAATTTCTGATTGAAGAATATTTGAAGTTGAAATCTTCGAGTGCTGAAAAAAACATACTCCCCCTCGAAATCTCCGACAATACTCGGGAGTCGGCAGAATGTTGTTTGTCAGAAGATTTCGGTCCCCCTGCAGGCGGGGGACATGAAGACTTGCAGAATTATAAAAGCTATGTCGGAGTTTCAAGAAATTTACGCAATAACATGACTAAAGAAGAGGTTATTCTTTGGCAGTATTTGCGTGGAGGGCAAATTAATGGAGTGAAGTTTCGCCGTCAATGTCAGATTGGCAAATATATTTGTGATTTTGTTTCGTTTTCGTCTAATCTTGTGATTGAAATTGACGGTGGACAACATAATTATGGCAAAGGTAAAAAGAAAGATATTGAGAGAGATTTGTATTTAAAATTACGAGGATTTAAAGTCCTCAGGTTTTGGAATACTGATATTACCAATAATATTGAAGGTGTATTAGCTGTAATAAATAAAGTGTTAACAGAATGTGCCCCCCTTGTGGGGGAACCGAAATCTTTGATTTCGAAGGGGGGGCGTAAAAATCTTCTTTTTATCCCGTGTTTAAATCCTGACGGTATGCAACTTGGCAGGCGGACAAATTCTAATGGTGTGGATCTGAACAGGAATTTCCCGACAAAAAATTGGGGGCAAAATAAGGGTGAAAATGCGACTTGTGATGATAGCACAAGCGATTATTTCGGCGGAGTTGCACCTGCAAGCGAAATCGAAACTCAATTCGTGATTGAGGTTATTGAAAAATATTCACCATGCTGTATTTTGACTCTTCCCAATGCCAAGGTCGGCAAGGGCATTGCAACGCTAAAGGTGAGAATGATAGACTGCAGACCCGAGATGAACAGCAGACTCAAAATACAGCATTAGATCGGAAGA
>SFZC01000114.1 GCA_004558955.1 bacterium
GCTCTTCCGATCTTAAAGCGATTGCTCCGCCTGCAACTGATGCCATTTTTATTGCACTGTCAGAAACAGCTTTGTTTGCATCCAGTTCAACATTTTTTGCAGAATCAATCGCCGCAATCGCTTTATCTAAAACCTCATCCGCCGTCAATTCGGCAGTTTTAACACTTTCGTCAACAATATTGAAGCTTTCACCATTTTGCAAAGGGTCTTCAACAAGTTCGCCAAAATTCTCATCTATTGACAATTCAGACTCAGCCAAAGTATCTTCAACTACTAAATTTTCTTCATCTGTTGTCGCTATTTCTTCTTCATTTGAAGTAACACTTTCTTCCGCAGGTTGTTCAAGTTCAACCGCTGAAATTTCGGCTTTTTCAGGCTCAACAATTTCTGAAGTTTCTTCTTCAACAATAGTCAAATCGTCAAGATTTTCTTCTTTTGGTAAAGTTTCCTCATCTAGCGTAAGTTCATTATCAATATCATTAAGGTTCAGGTTCAAATCGTCCTCAGCTGATTCCGGTTCAGGATTTTCAACGATTTCAGGTTCTTTTTCCTCAGTAATTTCAACTTCGTCTTGATTATCTTCAACGATTAAATCCTCTTCTGTTGCGTTTTCCTCTTGCACAGGCTCAAGATCTTGAGCCTCTTCTGCTTTTTCCGTCTCGTCAATCGGCTGAACATCAATATCAAACGATAAATCCTCGTCAATATCGCCAAGTGTCAAATCATCATCAGAAATTTGTGACAAAGTATCTTCAACGATTTCAGGTGTTCCATCTTCTGATTGTGCCTGAGCTTCGGCTTCTGCAGTTACATCTTCTTCTTTTAAAGTATCAATATCAAAAATTGTCGGAGTATCCTCTTCCACAATGCCTGCAACATCTTCTTGAGCCTGCTCAGGTTCTTTAATAGTCAAATCCGCACCTTCTGTCAAATCTTCGACAACATTTTCAGTCTCTTGCTCGATTTCATCCGTGTTCAGAATTTCAAGCTCAGGCAATTTCTTTTCGTCTTCCGCTGATTTTTCAGCAGCATCAACGACTTGAGCAGCCGCACCCAAAACTTCGGTTGTTGCAACGGCGACATCTTTTGCCTGTTCAAAAACATCTTCAGCTTTTGCTTTTTGCTCTTCTACAACAGCTTTCACACCCTCTTGTAAAATTTCTTCCGTTGTCAAAGCCGCAATCCCAGGAACCGCTTTTGCTTCGTTTTGTTTTTTAATCTCAATTCTTTCCAGTAAAACCGAAGATACTTGGCTTGACAGCACCTCAAAATTATCAAATTCGGCAACGCTGTCTCTCAACATCGAATCCGTCAACATAAGTTTTAAAAACTCTTTTTGCCCTTCCAAATCAAGATTATGGTCGGAATAATCAACAGACAACGCACGCCCTCTCAAAAATTCGGCATTGGTTAATTTTGAATCACGGGTTTCTGCGTATTGAGAAATTTTATCAAGCAACATTTTTGCAGGAACTAAAGTTTCTTTTTTGACAAAATAATAATCATCATTTGCATAGTTTTTGTTGATTTGAGAAGGTTTGAAATACCCTAAAATTTCGGCATCTTTCATATTTTTAGAAATCTTCAAAACAACATAAATATCAGGAGTAATTTCTAATTCAAAATGTGATTTTGGTACAAAAATCTTGTCTTCATCAAAAATTGTACGCACATCAATATGAATATTTGGCAAAATAACATCGGCAATATCAATATTTTCAATAATTTTAGAAATGGAGTGCATTGAAATTACATCTTCGGTTTTAATTCCGTTCTCAGCCAAAAATTTTATAAATAACTCCGAGCCTAAAACGTTGATATATGCACGGTTTCGCACCTCTGCATTCACAAAACGTTTGGACATAAAATCCGCTTCCGTATAATTTTCCTTACCAATTTCCAAAACTATGCCTGTATTTGCCATGTTAAAAATTCCTCCCTCTACATCTATATAGATGACACATAGTTTAAAAATATTCCAAAAATTAGATTAAGATTTGTAACAATATTTTGCAAAATAATCATATTCGGTCAAAATTAATAAGTCAGGTGTTTTATATGTTATGTGTAAAGTGTTAAGTGTTAAGGAGGTTTTCTCATGATGTTAAGTCCTATATCGAATGTAAGATTTGGTTCGGAAGCGGTGGCGGCAGCTCCACAAGAAGCGACAAACAATACTATTAATTTTGAAAGACCCGGAGCATTTTCAAAACCGATAAACGAAGGTCCGGCAAAAGATGAAGTTAATATTAACAATGGAGAAAAACCTAAAAAGAAACACAAAGTAGCAAAAACTTTGTTGACACTTGGCGGGATTGCAGTTGCGGTAGCAGCAGCGTTAGTTGCAGGTAACAAAACAGGCGTCTTGAAAACATTAGAAAAAACTGCATTAGAAGGTGCGGGCTTCCTTGAAAAAGCAGGTCACTACTTGTCTGAAGCAGGTGCGAAAATTGCAGAATACACTTGGGACCCTATCGCAAAATACTTTGCTAAAGGAGCATAATTTTAATAAAATTCAAGAATTAAGAATAGCTAAAAAGAGTAGTCAAACGACTGCTCTTTTGTCTGTTTTGGAGATATTTCTTTTCAAAAAATTCAACAAAATTTTTGAAAAACTTTACCATTATATTTTTATAAGTTTCATCACGTTCCGCACAAGTCGCAGGACCGTAAGGACTTGTACCCCAATAGTAGCAATTTGGCGGATAACCAAAATCGTTTGCAACAATATCAAGTGCCTGTTGCAAAACCAAATATTTCTTTTTGAATTGTTTTTTCAGGACATATTTTTGACATCTCATCGCAAGCGAAGGGATTGTGATTGCGGCAATTACACCGACAATTCCAAGCGTTACAAGAACTTCCGCCAGTGTAAATGCACGTTTTTTCATATTTTCGTGTACTCCTTTTCCTGTTATTTGAAACAGATTCCGGATCGAAGTCCGGAATGACAGCTTGGTGAGCATAGCAATGCCAACCTACTTTACTGTTTTAAATTCGTTCTTATTCCACATAGAAACAGAAAGATACGGTAATTACTTTACCGTATCTTTTTTGCGTGAATATGAAACAAATTTCAAGTTTTGGCTAGACCATAGCCATTTCCTTATTGAAAGGGTTGCAGCTGGGACACACCTGTGTATCACCCAAAATTTCAGACTTGATTGTTGACAAGTCTTGTTGCATCAATCTCCTAGGTGCCCCTTCCTCCATTGAGTGGTTTCTCAATAGGTATGACGGGTGGAATATAGCCATTGCTCTATAATCCTTGCCATTAATATTTACATTAAACCAATTTCCTCTAACCTTTGAAATCTGAACCTTTTTATCATGCCAGAAGGATTTTAGAGAAGTTGCTCCGCAGAAAATAATTGCTTTCGGGTTCATAATATCAATTTGTGCAGTCATATATTTTGAACACATTGACTTTTCAACATCAGTTGGAACACGATTTTCAGGCGGACGACATTTCACGGTATTTATAATATACAAATCATCTTGGCGTGAAATTCCCGCTTCTTCCAAAAATTGGTTTAACAACTTACCCGCTCTGCCAACAAACGGAGTGCCTGTTTCATCTTCTGTTTCACCGGGTGCTTCACCAATTAGAACAATTTTTGCGGTTTCAGGATTTCCGTCTGAAAAAACAATATTGTTACGAGTGCTGCCCAATGCACAATCCATACAGTTTTGACATTTTGCCTCGACTATATCCAAACATCCCTTTTTAATCATTAGTTCGCTTTCTCCTTATTTATTAATTAATATGATTAATCATTTTCTTTTCTGAAAAATCCAACGTTATACTTGATACAATAACGTTTTAATTCTTTCATTATTATATCAGATAATAAAAATACTGCAATCAAATTCGGAACCGCCAAAAACAAAGTGAACGCATCAGACAAATTCACAACGCTTTTCAAGTTCATCGCAGAACCGATTATAATAAACAAACAATAAATAATTTGGAAGGTTCTTGTTGTGAATTTAGATTCCCCAAACAAAAACGTCCAACTTTTTGTTCCATAATACGAACCGCAAAGCATCGTTGACAAAACAAAACTTGCAGCCATAAAGGTCAACAACACAGGGAAGAACGGGCAAACGGTAGCAAAAGCCTTTGAGGTTAATTCAATTCCAACCAAACCACCTGCGTTCAAATAAGCACCCGTAACAACGATAATAAATGCAGTCGCAGAACCGACAATTACAGTATCTACAAACGGTTGCAACATCGCAATAAAAGCTTGAGCCACAGGTTTACTCGTTTTAACCGCTGAAAACGCAATCGGAGCAGTACCAAGTCCCGCCTCATTAGCAAACATTGCACGTCTAAATCCCCACAACATACAAGCGAAAACTCCACCCCCAACAGCACTCGGCTTGAACGCTTCTTTTATAATCAAGGCAAAAGTATGCGGAATATGGTGAATATTCAACACACAAATTACAAATGCCGAAAGCACATACAAACTGCACATTATAGGCGTAACTTTTGAGGTGAATTTTCCTATTGATTTAATCCCGCCGATAACAGTAATATATGTAATAACCGCAACGATTACCCCAAAAACCCAACGTTCGTTGACAAACAAGCCCGTAACGTTTGAAATTTGAGTAGTTATCGCATTAATTTGAAACAAATTCCAGCCGCCAATCATTGCAAAAACACAGCAAACAGCATAAATTTTCGCCAAACACGGAGCATAAGGTTTTATCCACGGAGCTCTCAACCCGTTAATTATATAATACATCGGTCCACCTGATGAGGTGCCGTCCTTATTAATCTGTCTGAATTTTATACCAAGCAAAACTTCTGCAAACTTCAATGCCATTGAAAAAATTCCCGCAACAATCATCCAAAAAATTACCCCGGGACCTCCGACAGAAACAGCCAAAGCCGAACCTACAACATTGCCCATACCTGCAGATGCCGAAATCGTCGCCGTCAAAGCCTGAAATGATGAAACTTCACCGTGTTTTTTGCGAACGATTGTATCATCATGTTTGTATTTTTTTGTGATTAAACTTATTGCATGTTTGAACCCCCAAAAACCGATAAAACGGGTTCTGAAAGAAAAATACAAAGCCGCTACCATTAATAAAATTATAAGAAACTCCACACGAACGCCGTGAATCGTTACATGTGAAAAAATTAAACCTGAAATTTTATTTGCAATGGGTGATAAAATGCTATCTATTTGGCTATCTAAATTCATACTCTAATTGTATAATAAACAGATTATTTTTCAAAATCAGAGGAAATTTTTATAAATTATTTAATACGACCGAAAGCTCCGCAAACAGGTTAAATAGAGTGGCACGGTGTTGAAATCAACCCCGTGCCACATACAAAAAACGTGTCGTTAAATTGCTTTAGTTGCCCATTTTTGAATAAACTTCCAAGCTTTTGCAATATATTTTTCCGCACTTTCTGCAGGAATTTGTCCTTCGGTTGCATATTTACCCGCTAAATCTCGAATATGCGTAAATTTCTGTAATTTACCAATTACCGCTTTTCCGGCATTATCAGTCGGAACATTTTTCTTGAAGAAATTAGCATCTAAGGTTGGTGAGTAAACACCCAACGCATCATGACCGATTACCATACCCGGTTTTAATTTCACAGGAGAACCGCCTCTTGCGACAGCCTCAGAATCCAAAAGATGAGTCATTTCTTCTGTTGGGATTAGAGTTGGTGTCCACAATACCGAACACGGGGATGCCCAGAC
>SFZC01000115.1 GCA_004558955.1 bacterium
TGGCAGGCATTCTGTGAGGCGCGTTTACAGAATCGCATTGCGGAACTTCCGGTAAAAAAGAAAGCCAAGGCAAGACGCATGGAAGATAAATTTTGTGGGCGGCATTGCAATGCCGCCCCTTCTTGAAATCAGAGTCTAAGATTTAATGTGTTGGGCAAGTGTGCCTAACCGACAAAGTTACAAGAGAAACGTCATTCTGAAAAGATTAAAAATTAAGCAACAAGCCAAGTGGCGAGAAGTTGCGGTTACCGCAACTTCTCGCCACTCTCAACCCATCATCACATTCAATTTCTCGCTGCTCTCAACTTTTCATCATTACGCTAAGATAACCTTTTTAAAATGTTTTTTGCCCTTGCGAACCTTCAAACCTTCCTCAGCTTCGGCTTTGGTAAACGAAGTATCCAAAGTGCTGACAGCCTGATCATTAACACTCACGCCGCCTTGTTGAACAAGTCTTTTTGCTTCGCCGTTACTTGAAGCAAAACCGCATTTTGTCATAATTTGAATGATTGAAATTTTGCCCTTATTAAAATCCGCTTCGGTTAATTCAACAGTCGGAATATTTGCATCATCACTTTTCCCGCCAAACAAAGCTCTTGCAGAACTTCGAGCCTTTTCTGCTTCTTCTTTTCCGTGAACAAGTGACGTCAATTCATACGCCAAAATTTCTTTCTTTTCGTTAATTCTATTATCTTCCCAATGTTCCATCTTTTCAATTTCTTCAATCGGAATAAAGGTCAACATTTTTATACATTTCATAACGTCAGCATCATCAACATTTCTCCAATATTGATAAAATTCAAACGGAGAAGTCTTGTTAGGGTCTAACCAAACCGCACCTTTTGCCGTTTTCCCCATTTTCTTGCCTTCGCTGTTCATCAACAACGTAATAGTCATTGCATAAGCATCATCGCCGGTTTTCTTTCTGATAAGTTCGGTACCCGCCAACATATTACTCCATTGGTCGTCCCCACCGAATTGCATATTACAACCGTAATTTTGATGTAAATGATAGAAGTCGTAAGCCTGCATAATCATATAATTAAATTCTAAAAAACTTAAACCTTTTTCCATTCTTTGCTTGTAGCATTCCGCTCTAAGCATATTATTTACCGAAAAACAAGCCCCGACATCACGCAACAATTCAACATAATTAAGCTTCAACAACCAATCTGCATTATTAACCATAATCGCCGCATCATCGCCAAAAGTGATAAATCTTTCCATTTGTTTTTTGAAACAATCACAATTATGCTGGATTGTTTCCTTAGTCATCATAGAACGCATATCAGTACGTCCTGACGGATCACCGACATGACCTGTTCCGCCACCAATCAAAACTACAGGCTTGTTTCCTGCCATTTGAAGTCTTTTCATTAGGCACAAAGCCATAAAATGGCCTACATGCAAAGAATCCGCTGTCGGGTCAAAACCTATGTAAAATCTTGCTCCGCCGTTATTTATCAAATCTTTAATCTCTTTTTCGTCAGTAACTTGTGCAATCAAGCCACGAGCCTGCAATTCTTCAAAAATATTCATTACTTTCTCCTTAGTCTTTTTAATTTATAACTTTATTTTATCATAAATGTTTTATTTTTTAATTTTCGCAATATTCTTTCCAAATTTTTCTGTATTTACGCTCTAAACTTCTTGTAAATTCCTTATGCTTTGTGCAAATCGGCGAATTGCGAACTATCTCTCTTAATTCGCCTCGAAGCTGTTGTAAGTAAACCGAATTTTTAGCCAAACGAGTTGCCACTTCGATATATTCCTCATCATTTACAGCAATAAGGCTTGATAATCCGCAGGAATTTAACACGGAAGCCGCACCGTTACTTTGCAAAGCTTCCCCTTTTAAAGTAACTGTCGGAACTCCGCACAAGGCTGTTTCAAGACAAATTGACATGCCTGAAAACGGGTAAGAATCCAGCGAAACATCCGCTAATTCATACGCCTTAAAATGCGGAAAATACGTTGTAGTGTTATATTCAATTCTGTCTTTTGACACTCCATGTCGTTCAAATTCAGCAGACAATCTTTTTATGACTGTTTTTGACATACCGGTTCGATAAATCAACAATTTTGAATTTTGAACATTTTGCAAAATTTTCACCCACAAACGAATTAACTTGTTACTGAGTTTTGAAACACAGTTAAAACTTCCAAACGTGATATAGCCGTTCTTTTCAAACGGACAAACCGTCTGTTCGAGCAAATTCGTTGACGGTTCAAAAACCTGATATTCTTTTGGCAAATACAACGGCTTTTCCTTGTAATACTTTGCAAATTTTTTCGGCAACATAAATTTATTGGCAATAATATAGTCAACCTCATCAATTCCAAGAGTATTCAAATATCCCAAATATGAGAGAATAATCGGAGCAGGCTTGTAAAAATGCACCAAAGAACGCAGATTTGTAAAACCGCCCAAATCTACAAGGATATCAATATCTTTGTCAAAAATAACCTGTGCAAGTTGTGGAATTTCCAACTTTTCGCAATCAATTATATTTAATCCGAGAGATTTTATTTTTGCGGTTGTTGTATCAGAAGTTGAAGAAGAATTAAAAACGGTTATGTTAAATTTCTTTTTATTATGATTTTCCCAAATCGGAAGAATATAGTTCATCATAATGTGCGAATGACAATCAGAAGATAAATAACCGATATTCAATTTTTTATCTGAGTCTTTTGATTTCTTTTTCTCAGGAGAATAATATTTTTGAATATCACTGAAATAAGTTTCTTTTAACTCCGTCATCAAGTATTCGGCTTCTTCTAAAACCTCACTTTGAGAATAATCGGAAGATTTAATCATTGCAAACGCAATACTCACCGCATCATAGTCGTTTATATCATACAATAACGCTCTATCATGGTATTCTATACTTTTGTTTGTATCAATGAAATAGTAGGCATAAGCAAGCCTTTGCAAAACCGAAAGCTGACCGTCAGGAAACAACTCTAAATACTTTTCATAAAACAAGACGTAATTATCAATATCTTTCAACTCATAATAAGTATTTGCAAGTTTTATATACAAAGTTCCAAGAGTATTTTTATCGTCGTTTTGACGGACAATAGACAAGGCTGATTTGTAGTTTTCTATTGCTTTTTCGGAATTTCCCGCTTCGACATTTTTATCACCGATAGCCTCAAACTCTTTTGCTTTGTCTTTTTTCATAATTTATAAAATCTCCGCTAAAGTCTTACTTATACTAATTTAAAATTTGCATTATTTCCATTCTTCAAACAGATGAAAACTACCATAAAATAAGATTTAAACAGTTTACTTTTTCTAAAGAATACGTTATTATTGTAATAAAGTTGTTGTTGTTAATAAGGATATTTGGTTTATGAAGATAAATAGGTTTTCACTACTCGGATTTGCATTAATCTTGCAAATGATTGGCGTAAACACTAACGCTTCGGAAATTTCGGGCATTAAACCGATTCCTTCGGGCAATTCAAATATTTATAACATCACCCCAGAATTTACCAACAAACTCAACACGACAGGTTTTAGAAAATATGAAAAATTTGACCTGACCAAAGGCGATAACGCAAACTTTATAATGAACAACCTCTCTCAATTCGTAAACCTTGTAGATTCAAAAGTGGGCATTAACGGGCTTGTTAATACAGTCAACTCAGATTCTTCAAAATCTAACGGTGGCTTGGTTTTCGTAACTCCTGACGGTTTTGTTGTCGGAGCAAACGGAGTTTTGAATGTCGGTTCGATATCGGTTTACACACCTACTCAAGAAGGCTATAATGCACTATCTAACCAGCTTTCGGGTGCTATAGCGGGAACAAATCAAACCGTAAATTTTGACCCGTCAACCTTGAGTATCGGCAGCGGAATTATCACGATTAACGGGAAAATTGTTTCTAACGGCAATATTAATTTTAATGCAAACTCAATAAAAATCGGTAAAGACGGACGAGTTATCAGCGGATTGTCAGCAGATAACACTTTCATTTCTTACGACAAAGAAACAGGTAATATCGAAATTACAGATGCGGAAAACCTGTTCAATACTCTTGTAAATTCAGGAAAAATTAACAACAATTCAACAACAATAACCTACAATACAAACGGCGGAGATATAGAACTCGGCGGACTTTCCGAAAACAAAAACGGAAATATCAATTTAAATCTTCAAGGCGGAAACGTGGTGAATACAAGTATTTCTGACACATTGTTAAAATCTTCGGGCGATATAAACATAACCGCACAAGGCGGAAGTGTCGGAGAAAACACATCAAATCACGAGGATTTTTCAAAATCAATAAATCTTCAAGCTGGCGGAAAAGTTAATATTTACGCTGATAATATTGTAAATGTAGCTTCCTTAAACCAAGATTTATACGTCGATAATATTACTGGCAATACGGTTTATTTAACGGTAGATAAAACGAACGAAACCAACGCTAACCCGAATCTTTACTCGGCGAACTCAACTTCCCCGAATGTTGTCGGAAACAAAATTTCAATCTCAACTGCGGGAAATATCGGCTCGTCAAACGCTCGACTTAATATCAGTTCAAACTCGGACTCCCAAGTTTTTGACGACAACGCTTGGAACAATAACAAGTTTAGTTACGCTCCGAAAGGTGACGGACTGGAAGTCGTATCTAAAAACGGAAATATCCGCTTAATAGATAATGATACTTCGGTAAATTTTCAAAATCTGTCTGCCGAAAACGGAAAAGTAGATGCTCAGTTTAAAGGAAATACCTATATAGAAAACCTTTCAGGTGCAAACGTGAATGTTTTAACTCAGGGTGAAGTTTTATATATCGACAACTTCCAATCAGATACGATTCTTGACGATACGACAAACAAATTCACGGCATTAGGCTTGAGTTCAGATAAGACAAAACTTTCAGATTCAACAATTATCATAAAAAACGGAATTGTCGGAACTAACGAAAAAGCACCGACACTTGCATTTTCTGCCGATAATATCTATGCTGACGGAAAACATTTTGTTATGGGTAAAGACAGAAGCAATACCCCGATAGAAAACACAAACGGCGAACAGATTTATTATGTGGGGAATGCAAGAGTTGAAGAAGATGCAAACACTGCAAAAATTAGCGTAATCGGCGAAAAATCGGTAAATATTACGGCAAATGCGGTAACGGAAACAGACGTTCAAAAGGCGGAAAATGCTGACGGTTTGACAAGAATTTATTACCAAACAAGTGACGGAATTGACGAAATCGCCTACACGATAAACTCCGAAAACAACGACAGTAATATTACACTTTTAGACGGTGATGAGCCTGAATTTGGCGGCGATACCGACGATGACGGCGATATTGACAATCCTGATATCGGAGATACCGACACTGACCCTGATATCGGTGGCGGTGATACGGACAACGACTCCGATAATGACACAAAAGAACCTGATTTGGGCGATAGCGACAGTGATGACGACCCTGATATCCCAACAGGGGACACCGATTCTGACGACGATATTGACCCGCCAAACACTGGTGGTGATACCGATGATGACAATGACTCAGACATTCCGCCAACTCCGAGTGAACCTGACACGGGCGATAGCGACAGTGATGACGACCCTGATATCCCAACAGGTGACACCGATTCTGATGACGATATTGACCCGCCAAACCCTGGTGGGGATACCGATGATGACGATGATTCAGACATTCCGCCAACTCCGAGTGAACCTGACACGGGCGACACG
>SFZC01000116.1 GCA_004558955.1 bacterium
TGCTGATACGTTTTTTAATGATTTGCACCCGACATTGAAAGCAGATTTTATTATGGCAAATCCTCCATTTAACCTTTCAAATTGGGGACAAGATAAATTACAAGATGATGTACGTTGGAAATATGGAGTTCCACCTGCAGGCAATGCCAACTTTGCGTGGATACAACACATGATTCATCACCTTGCACCGAACGGTAAAATTGGTTTGGTACTTGCAAATGGGGCATTATCCAGTCAAACAAGCGGTGAAGGTGAAATTAGAAAAAGAATTATTGAAGATGATTTGATTGAAGGTATTGTTGCACTGCCTACCCAATTATTTTATAGCGTAACAATTCCTGTAACTTTGTGGTTTATTTCAAAAAATAAAAAACAAAAAGGTAAAACTTTGTTTATTGATGCTCGTAAAATGGGCGATATGGTAGATAGAAAGCACAGAGATTTTACTGATGAAGATATTAAAAAACTATCTGATACTTTTACTAAATTCCAAGAAGGAACACTGGAAGATGTAAAAGGATTCTGTGCCGTAACATCAACTGAAGATATTGCAAAACAAGATTATATCCTAACTCCGGGGCGTTATGTCGGAATTGAAGAACAAGAAGATGACGGTGAACCTTTTGAGGATAAAATGAAAAGATTGACATCTGAACTTTCTGAAATGTTCACTAAATCAAACGAGTTGCAAGATGAAATCAAGAAGAACCTTGCAGCAATTGGGTTTGAGGTGAAATAGATGAGTACTCAGAAAGATTGGATTGAATTATTAGCAGCTTTAGGTCCAACAATAATTGGTATTGCAACAATTGTTATTGCAATTATAGCAAATTGTATTTCCAATAAAAGTTTAAAACAACAAAAGAAACAATTTGCAATACAACTAAAAGAAGAAAGAAGAAATTTGCAAAAACAATTGGAATTACAAAAAAAACAATGGTTAAATGAAGCTTATATAAAGAATGAAGCAAATATTTTATTTGAATTTAAAGATTTAATATATAAATCTCAAAAATCTTTTAATTGGTTTGCGGATATCTTACATCCATATAAGATTATGAGTAAAATGTTTCCAGAGCAAAATGTTAAATTAAAAGAAGAAGATTTAATTATAAAATTTGAAGATTATTGTAAGCATTATGATTGTTTAAATGCGTTGAATAATTTTTATAATAAAAATCAAATGATTTTAAGAAAAAATGATATAGAAAATGAATTTGAATATATAATAGCAATATTAACAACATTCATATGGTTTAAAAATACCAATGACTTCTATTATACGCTGGTTTCGGAAGATAAGCAATGTATAAAATATAAACTTAATATAATCGATCAATTAGGACAGTCATTTGTTTCTACATTAGAAATGTTTCATAGACAAAATTTTGAAGATATACCTATTTATACGGAAGAAAAATTAGGAAAATATTCAAATGAAGTAACTTGGATAGCTTCAAAATTAATTGATAAATTAGACAAAATAATAACCTATCATGAAGACTTTTCTATGAAAGAGCTTTTAATGAAGAGAATTTTCAGCTTTGCAAGTTCAGAACAAATGATACAAAGTATCAATAACAAACAGGACGAAAATAATGACAAATAAAGGATGGAAAATTTATAAAATTGACAATATATGCGAAGTGTTATCAAGCAAAAGAATTTTTGCTGCAGACTATGTTAAATTTGGTATACCTTTTTATCGTTCAAAAGAAATAATAGAAAAAGCTTTTGGGGAAAATATAAGTAATTTATTGTATATAGCCGAAGAAAAATATAATGATATTAAATCAAAATACGGAGTTCCAAAAGAAAATGATATTTTAATAAGTGCTGTCGGGGAAAGGTCAGGAATTCCATATTTGGTAAGAAATGAAGAATTTTACTTTAAAGATGGTAATTTAATATGGATCCGAAATTTTGATGATAGAAAAATTTTTAGTAAATATTTATGTTATTGGTTTAAATCAAAAATTGGACAGTTTACGCTAGAAAACTTAATGATAGGCTCTGCTCAAAAAGCTCTAACGATTGTCGGCATAAAAGGAATAGAACTTAATCTTCCGCCGCTTGAAGTACAAAATAAAATTGCTAAAGTGTTATCGGCTTTAGATAATAAAATTGAATTAAATAATGCGATAAATAATAATTTAGAACAACAAATTTTTACAATCTTTGATAATATATTCCCAAATGTAAGAGATGGTGAAAACACAATTTCAAATTATTTTTCACCTAAAAGAGGTAAGAATTTATTATCGAAAAACGCTATATTGGGAGATGTTCCAGTTATAGCAGGAGGATTGAACCCAGCAACATATCATAATGTTGCAAATACAAATGCTCCTGTAATTACAATTTCCGCCTCTGGAGCAAATGCAGGTTTTGTAAATTTATGGCATATACCAGTTTGGTCTTCAGATTCTTCTTATATAGATAATACAATAACTTCAAATATATATTTTTGGTACGTTATGTTAAAGAAAAGACAACAAGAAATTTTTGATTCTCAAACTGGTTCTGCACAACCACACATTTATCCTCAGCATATTGAAGGAATGACAGTGTCAGATATTGATATGAATTTAGTAAATGATTTTAATGATAATGTTACTCCGTTATTTATAAATATGGGGGAAAATATAAAAGAAAATCAAAAACTTATTCAACTTCGAGATACACTTTTACCAAAACTTATGAGTGGTGAAATTGATGTTTCTAAGGTCGAAATTGACGACATTTTAACAAATCAGTCCGCTGATAAATTATTGTTTAGCGAGGATAAATAATGGCTAGACTTTCTTATGCAGAAAAAGAAATAATAGAAAAAGCTTTAGAAATGGAATCTGGATATGTTTCAGATTTTACTAATCGCCAGTTTAAAGAATTTATAGAAGATATTACCAGTATTGATATATATTCTGAAAAATATTCTTCAAATGGAGATTCAAAAGCAAAGCGATTAAGATGTTTTTGGACGATAGAAGCAGATGATATAGTTGGTTATGTTTTAAAACAATTATTAGAAAGAGAAAAACTAAGAAGTAGTGGCAAGAAATTAGTTGCTTGTGCAAAGGGATTACAAATTGCAAACAGTTTACTTAAAAGCGTGATAACAAGAACTGAAAACCAGCAGACAGATGAAGCAAGATTTTTATCTAACGATTATGGAATATTGAATATTTCTGAAATTGATATAAATGCGAATCTTAAAAATATTATAAATGCAAGATTAAGTGAAATTAAATTATGTGTAAATAATAAAATACATTTGTCGGCAATAATCCTAATAGGAAGTACATTAGAAGGGCTATTACTTAATATTGCTAAAAACGATATTAAAAATTTCAATAAAACAAATTCGAGTCCAAAAAATAAAGAAGGTAAAACTTTGCCTTTAGAAAAATGGACTTTAGCAAATTTAATAGATACATCCTATGAATTGAAATATATTGATAAAGATGTAAAAGATTTTAGTCATATTTTACGAAATTTTAGAAATTACATTCATCCAAATCACCAACTAAAATGTAATTTTTCACCAGACGAATATACCGTGAAAATATGTTGGCAAGTTTTGCGTGCAGTTGTTGCTGATATAATAAAGAAAAATAACAAAAAGGAGATTAAATGCAAGGTCTAACAGAAGCAGCTTATGAAAATTCAGTAATCGAATTGTTTCAACATTTGGGTTATACGCATGTGTATGGTCCTGATATTGATAATCGTGATTTTAATTCTCCTTTGTATTTAGATATTTTAGAAGATTCTATTTGTCGTATCAATCCCAATGTGCCAAAATCTGCTATCCAAGAGGCGTTATTCAAAATTAAAAATTTTGACAATGGCGAATTGTTACAACAAAACAAAATTTTTATGGATTACCTGCAAAATGGGATAACTGTAAAATATTTAGAAAATGGCGAACAACGTTCAACTATTGTTTATTTAATCGATTACAAAAATGTTGATAATAATTCATTTATCGTTGCTAATCAGTGGACTTTTGTTGAAAACTCTGAAAAAAGACCTGATGTACTGTTGTTTACCAACGGTTTACCGCTCGTTCTTTTTGAACTTAAATCTCCGTCACGAGAAGAAACTGATTCATCTCAGGCATATAGACAAATAAGAAATTATATGAAAGAAATTCCTTCTATGTTTATCTACAACGCAATATGTGTTATGTCAGATTTATTGATTTCAAAAGCCGGAACAATTACATCTGATGAAACTCGTTATATGGAATGGAAAACCAAAGACGGCAACTATGAAAACAATCAATATGCACAATTTGATACATTTGTAGAAGGTATTTTTCAAAAAGAAAGATTTTTAGACATCTTAAAAAACTTTATTTGTTTCAACAATGATGGACCAAATACCTTTAAAATTCTTGCAGGATATCATCAATATTTTGCAGTTAAAAAAGCTATTGAATCAACAAAACATGCAACGCAAACTGACGGTAAAGGTGGTGTATTCTGGCACACACAAGGTAGCGGAAAATCTTTATCTATGGTATTTTATGCACACCTTTTGCAAGAGGCTTTGAATAGTCCAACAGTTGTGGTTATTACTGATAGAAACGATTTAGATAATCAGTTATATTCTCAGTTTTCAAAATGTCAGGAATTTTTGCGACAAACTCCAATTCAAGCACAATCAAGAGAGCATCTAAAAGAACTTCTTGATGGCAGAGAAGCTAACGGTATTATTTTTACCACAATGCAAAAGTTTGAAGAATCAGATGAGCCATTATCTACCAGACGAAATATTGTAGTTATGGCAGATGAGGCTCACAGGGGACAATATGGATTAACGGAAAAAGTTGATGCTAAAACTGGTAAAATTAAAACTGGAACTGCTCGGGTTATAAGAGATAGTTTGCCAAATGCAACATATATCGGTTTTACTGGAACTCCAATTTCTTCAAAAGACAAAAACACAAGAGAAGTTTTTGGTGATTATATTGATATTTATGATATGACACAAGCTGTTGAAGATGGTGCAACTCGTCCTGTTTATTACGAAAGCAGAGTTGTAAAACTTCAACTTGACCCTGCGACACTTGCTCTTATTGATAAAGAATATGATTTGATGGCACTAAATGCAGATGAAGAAGTCGTAGAACAAAGCAAACGAGAATTAAGCCAAATGGAAACAGTTTTGGGAGATGATAGCACAATTAATTCTTTGGTAGATGATATATTAAATCATTACGAAAACAACAGGGAACATCTTTTGACTGGTAAAGCAATGATTGTTGCTTATTCTCGACCTATTGCAATGAAAATTTATAATAGAATACTTGAACTAAGACCAAATTGGGGTGAAAAGAACAAAGAAAAAATTGCAGTTGTAATGACCTCTGGAAACAATGACCCAGAAGAATGGCGTGATATTATTGGAAACAAAGCGTATAAGACAGAACTCGCAAAAAGATTTAAAGATAACAATGATACTTTAAAAATTGCTATTGTTGTTGATATGTGGCTAACAGGTTTTGATGTCCCTTCGTTAGCGACAATGTATGTTTATAAGCCCATGAGCGGACATAATTTGATGCAGGCAATTGCTCGTGTAAACCGAGTATTTAAGGATAAGGAAGGTGGTTTGGTTGTTGATTATGTCGGCATTGCAACAGCACTAAAACGAGCAATGAATGATTACACTGCAAGAGATAG
>SFZC01000026.1 GCA_004558955.1 bacterium
GTTACCTAAAACGCCAAGTCTTTTAAATTCGCTTTCCTGACCCTTTAAGTTTTTATGAGCAAATTCTCTACATTTCGCTCTCAATTCTGTTTCGGTAATCGAATGACGACCGCCCTTGATATTTTTAACAACAGCATTTTCAATCGGAAGTCCGTGTCCGTCATATCCCGGAACATACGGAGCATAGAAACCTTTTTGAGATTTATA
Source organism: bacterium (assembly GCA_004558955.1). Lineage (GTDB taxonomy): Bacteria > Cyanobacteriota > Vampirovibrionia > Gastranaerophilales > Gastranaerophilaceae > Zag111. The sequence continues at coordinate 208 of SFZC01000026.1, forward strand.
TTTGATTAAAATATCTTTTAAAATTTTATTCAATGCTGTACCAACGTGAATTTTTTCGGAACTCAAATAAGGCGGTCCGTCATGCAAAACGAAAGAATTTGTTTGGTCACGTTGACCTATAATTTTGTCATAAATTTTATTTTCTTCCCAAAATTTTTGGATTTCCAATTCACGAACAGTCGCATTTGCTCTCATTGCCAAAGTTGTTTGAGGCAAGTTTAGCGTATTCTTATACTCTGATTTTGTGCTTTCGCTCATATTTATTACCCTCTATACTAATAATATTATCTACAAATTTTAAACTTCAAATATATTTTTAAGATTCAGAATCTTTCAAAAACAAATTCATTTTATCATAATCAAATTGATTTTCCCAACGTGCAATTACAACAGTCGCAACGCAGTTACCGATTAGATTAACAGTGGTTCTGCCCATATCCAAAATTTGGTCAATACCGAGCAAAATTGCAACCCCGATAATCGGAATATTGAAACTTGACAATGTACCTGCAAGTACAACCAAAGAAACTCTCGGAACACCTGCAATACCTTTACTTGTAAGCATTAATGCCAACATCATCAATAATTGTTGGTTAATATCAAGATTTATACCGCAAATTTGAGAAGAAAAAATTACCGCCATTGCAAGATATAACGTACTACCGTCAAGGTTAAAAGTATAACCCGTAGGCATTACAAAACTAACAATATTTTGCGGAACACCAAATTTTTCCATAACGCTGATTGCTTTAGGGAAAGCTGCTTCTGAACTTGCAGTCGAAAATGCCAAAATCGCAGGCTCCTGAATTGCTTTCAACAAACTTCTAAAGGAAATTCTTGCATAACGACAAGCAATAATAAACACCGCCAAAACAAACAACGCAAGTGCCGTATATAGTGAAAATATAATTTTTGCGTAATTTTTGAGAATTGATAACCCGTTCATACCGACAGTTGAAGCGATTGCACCGAAAATACCCAACGGAGCAAAGTACATAACATATTCGGTAAATTTGAACATAATTTGAGAAACCGAATTAAGAATATCCATAACGGGTTTGCCCTTTTCCCCGACAGCACAAATCGCAACCGCCATAAAGATAGAAAAGACAACGATTTGCAACAAATTACCTTCAGACATTGCCTGAACGATACTTGTAGGAAAAACATTTACAATCATCTCCGAAATTGAAGTATGCGGAGTTGTAACCGCCATTAAACCTGCTTCTTTTAACAACTCTGGGTTAGCAACCGTCCCCGTTGCAAAGCCTTTTCCGGGGTTAAATATATTCGCCATTGTAAGTCCGATAACTAACGCCAATGTCGTTACGATTTCAAAATAAACAATGGTTTTTATCCCGATTTTACCGAGTTTTTTCACATCTCCATGACCCGCAATACCCGTAACAAGTGTTGCGAACAACAACGGAGCGATAATCATTTTAACCATGCGTAAGAAAATTAAAGCAAATGCACGCATTTTAACCGCATAATGCGGGGCAAAATGACCAAATAAAACACCTAAAATAAGTGCTATAAATATTAACGCTGTAAGTCTTGAATGTTTCAAATTCTAACCTCTCGAAACGATTATAAAACAAACATGCCTGTCAAGACACAACAGGGTAATATTTTGTAAAATTTCTTAAGGGTAACACTACAAAAATATTAAAAAAAGACACATAAAATTACGTTGTCAGCATAGCAAACCGACCTACTTTTTAAAAGGCTTATTTCAGTCAGTGAGTGCATTTTTTACCATTGGGCAAGTATGCACAACCGACATATTACAGTGGGCACTTCACCAATACCCTACTTTTTACTAATCATGCTATTCAAAATATCTTTGGCTTTTTCAAGTTGGGTATCTTTTTTTGCCAAGATATCAGCCTGTTTTATCGGCATTTCGATATCGGGATTAATTCCCAATTTATTTATATCACTGCCTTTTGGCGTCAAATATTTTGCAACGGTCAAATTCAAGCCCGTTTCGTTTGGCATCGGAATAATTTTTTGAACCATACCTTTTCCGTAAGTTTTAGTTCCGACAAGTTTTGCCCTATGATAATCCTTCATAGCTCCCGAAAAGATTTCGCTTGCACTGGCACTTGCCCCGTCAACAAGAAGAATTACGGGTTTATCAATATTAACATTGGTATCCTGAGCCATAATATCGTAATGATAACCGTTTCGACCGACAATACTAACAATTTTACCTTTATTAATAAACAAATTAGAAATAAAAACCGCATTCGGTAACAAGCCACCCGTATTGCCCCTCAAGTCAATAATCAGACCTTTTGTATCGTGCGTATTTTCTAACGCTTCCAAAAATTCGTTCGGTGTCGCTGTACTGATAAAACTTGTCAACTGAATATATCCGATATTCTTATCAACAGAACTTTTGACAGTTTTTATAGAAATTTCTTTTCGAATAATTTTCTTTTTTATAACCTCATTTCCTCTCAAAATATCCATACTGACAAAAGTATTTACAGGACCTTTGACAAGGCTTGAAACCTGTGCCAAAGAAAGTCCGCTAACTTTCACCCCGTCAACAGAAATAATTATATCGCCCGATTTCAAATCGGCAAACTGTGCGGGAGTATTTTCAATTACGTTAATAATCTTTATTTTCCCTGAATCATTAACAATATTAACCCCAATTCCTGAAATTTTTGAGGTAATAGAACTGTTTTGTTCCGCAAATTCTCGTTTGGTTAAAAATCGTGAATACGGGTCATCTAAACTTTCTAACATAGAATCAATCGCAACTTTTGCGTCTTCTTCTGTTTTAATTTTTCCCTTATAATGATTTTTCCACCTTACCCAATATTGGCGGTTAAAATTCGGGTCGTAATATTCATTTTTAACGACATGCCAAGTATGTTCAAACAATTTTTGAGAGGACATCTGAGATGTATCGACATCTTTTTTCTCGACATTCAACAACGGATTATGATAAGCATTATAAAACCCATTAATTGCAAATGCCGTTGCAATCGCCAACACTATAAGCAATATGGTTTTAGTCCGTTTCCTCATAGTCCTATTTAACATCAAGGATTTTAGATAATCAATATACTTTTTAGCAACAAATGTTAATTATTCAAAAATTTTTATAAATCATTAAATCCCGGAGAATAAGACGGCAAATGTTTATACCCGGAGTTTGTCAACACTGCTTTTTTAATATATTTATTCGTATAATCGCCTTTTTCCAACAATTTTTTCAAAGTGTTTTCACGAACAACCAAAGCATTGGATTCCTGATTGCTTTCAGGATAAGTTTTTAAAATGTCGTTCCAAACAACAGCTTCCATTGTCCAAGCATAAGTTTCTTCCGCTAAAGAATTATACTCATCTTGGTGCAACGCTTCGTGCGATAACAACGCAGCAATCGCCCCTGCCGGTGCTGATTTATGTTTGTTATTTATATAAATATACAAACTTCTACCACGTTTCCAGCCTAAAGCATCAAAATTTGCATATTCCTGATTAATTTGTCCCAAATCACGAAATTCAATCTTCATAGGCTTTTGAGATAAGTTATTGCCCAAAATTGCATTTCTTGAAAATACACCCTCAGTATCTTTTAACATATCAAGTGCAACATAAAACACCTCATCTTTGCCGACATCTTTATAAGTCGGTGTAATTTGGCTGATATATTCAGGGGTGTATTTTTTCGGATACTGGTGCGGAACAGTAACTTCAGGAGCTTTTGCCGCAAATGTCGCCATTTGCATTCCGACGACCAACAATGCCGTTATTAAAAATCTTTTGATATAATCGTTTTTCCTTACCATCTCAATCTCCACTTTTGCCTGCATAGTAGTATTATATTTATGGTTTTTCAAAAGGCAAAAATTTTTCTGCAATCTTTGCAATTATTTACTTTTATTTTTTCGGTTAATTTTCACGAGTTCGGAATATATATATTTGTACTCATTTGACGGATTAATATTTTCCGCTTCTGTAATATATTCAAGTGCGGTTTTATAATCCTTCTTCAACTGATAAAATTCGCACATTTTTCTATAATATTCCGAATTGTTCAAATCGTATAAAATTGCTCGTTTCATACACTCTATTGCTTCGTCAATATCGTTTTCTTTTTCTCGGACAAGTGCTAAATAATAATACCCGTCAGAACAATTTATATCAAGTGAAAGAGCCTCTTGTGCATAATCTTTTGCTAAGTCGTAATCTTCTTTTAAATAAGCAACTCTTGCACCTAAAATTTCACCCAAAATATAATTCGGATTAATGCTTAACATTTTTTGCACAAGTTCTAAAGCCTTGTTATAATCACGTTCTTTAATATAAATCTCAGCCAAATTTCCTAAATATGAAAGATTATCAGGATTTTTTTCAAGAATTTCCAAGATAAGTTTTTCAGCCTTGCCGAAATTACTCAACTCGGCATAAATTTCACTCAAAGTGCTTTTTGTGAAATCATCGCCATATCCGTTTTTAATATTATTTTCCAAAATTTCTTGAGCCGTAATATAATCTTTTTTATTAGCCAATAGCAAAGCCTTCAAAACATTGGCCTGAGAATGTTTCGGATTGATTTCCAAAATAGCATCAGTTTCTTTTTTAGATTTTTGATACTCTTTTTGTTCATAGTATAAATAAGCCAAAGAATACCGATAATCAAGGTTTTCAGGGTTTATATACAACGCTTTTTGATATGCCTTTTGAGCCTCGTCAGCCCAACCAGTGTAAAAATACGCATTACCTAAATTGTAGCAATATTTTGAATTAGATTTATCAATTTGAATTGCTTTAGAAAAATCTTTTATCGCCTCAATGAAGTTCATTTTCTCAAGTTCAAATAAACCTTTATAATTCAAAATTTCGGCATTTTGAGAAGTTTTGTCAATTTTTTCAAAAATTTCAGACGCACCTTGTATATCTCTTTCATCAAATTTAATTTTACCCGTAAGCAACAAGACATCTTCATTATCACTGTCACATTCCAAGAGTAATTCTTTTGCTTTTTGTTTGTCACTAGCCAAATAATAAGCATTTGCACAAGATATTTTAACCTTTTGAGTAAAAAATTCAGATGCTCGATACTGTTCTACTTTTGAAAACATCTTTAACTTCATCAAAATTTTAACTAAATCCGTCAAAGTTTGCTCATTTGGTGAAATATCAAAAATCTTTTGAGCAAGTGCCAAAGCATCTTCTTCACGCCCTTCACGTTCGCTGATTGTTTTCAAAAGTTTGAGACTTTCCAAATGTGTCGGATTGATTTGCAAAACTTTTTCCAAATACTGAACAGCACGAGAATAATTATTCAACAAAAAATACAATTCACCGATTTGAGATAAAATTTCGAGGTTATCATTTTCAAGCTCTAAGGCCTTATACAACATTTCAATCGCATATTTGTAATTCTTTGATTCCTTTAACTCAAAAGCTTGTTTTATATAATCAATACATTCTGTTTTTTCCATACGCACCTGCTTTTATTCTTCTACAACTTCCGACGGAATATAAATATTTTCGGTCATAGATTCATTTTGGGAATTTTTCTTTTTAAATAAATTTTTCAAATTCCAATTTTTCTTTTTCGATTTTGTATCTTCCACCTTTTTGTTAATAATAATCAAAACCTCGTCTTGACCTGCCATTTTTAAGTTATTTCTGGCAATTCCTTCCAAACTGTTATCGGAAGTTACAACTTTCTTTTGGGCTTTTAGGTCTTTATTTCTAAGTTGAGCTTTTTTCAATAAATCTTCTAAAGTCGCCTGTTTCCACTGATAGGCAAAGATTTTACTAACATTCAAAACCGCTCCGTAACCTATTTCAAACAAACAAATTATCAGAATTATAGTAAAAAACGGACAGTAAAACTTCGTGCCGCAATTAAGTTTTTTACGTTTCTTACGGCGTTCGCTTCTTTCGTTATTCACTTGTTCTTCATTTTCTGTCAAACTGTTCTCCCTTACAGATAATTATAAACGAAATCGGTCATATCAACAATATATTGTTGATAACTTTACAATTTGAATTTTGTTGAAAATTTAAACTGACTTTTCATCAAAGCGTTTGTATCATCATAAGTTGCACTCGTACCGAGTTCTAAACGCAATCTGTCGGAATCCTTGTTTCCAAACGGATTTATCGACAAAATTGTTTCAATTTTTTTACGATTTTTTGCAATATCGGCAGACAAAACCTCTTTCAACGAAAAATATTGATTAATAATTAACTCAGGTGCTAAATAAAAGTTGTCATTATAATTGTTATTCGTAGTGTTTACAGTTTTGGCATAAGCCGTACTTATTGCAAAATATTTCGATTCATAACGGGAAAATACGCCCGTTGTTTGCTCAAGTTCCGCATAATCAATTCCCTGATTGAACATCGCACCTGCAGAAAATCCGTTTTTCTTGGCACAACTTGTTCCGTTAACTGGAGCTATACTGTATTCCGCCGTATTCAAAGAAGAATATAAACTTGTCGGAGTGTGAATCCCCGCATAATATTTTTTTGAACCGATTTTGGCAGGAGTTTTAATTTTTATTGCCTGATAAACATCCATAGTATCTTCCAAGGAAATCGTATCATCAGAATCCTCATCATAAGAAGCGTAACCTTGCAATACATCAGAATACATATCAGAAATTTGATAATCCTCTATCTCTGGTTCTTCATTAGAATTTTCGTCTAAAGAAATTGCTTCTTCATCATCATCCTCGTCAAGATTTTCACCCGTTGTATCCGCAGTAACATCATCAGATACTATATCTTTTGATTGTTCCGTATTATCTTCATTTTGTGCGGTGCCAGTGGCAGTAGTTTCTACCTCAGTATTTTTGGTTGAAACGTCACCCGTTCCTTCATCTTCATCGGGGATATGATAAATAAAAACATTAGAAGAGCCGTTTTCAGACTTTCCCGATTTCCATGCGTTTGCCGAGCAGGGGAAAAACATTATCGCCGTAACCAACGCTACAATTAAGCCAATCTTCTTTATCATATCTATATGATAACGCATAAACACCCTTTCAGCAAGAAATTTTTACCTTATTGAATAATCATAAACGATTTTAGCATTCTGCCAGCACCGTCACCTTTTGTAGAGATAACCTCAATGTTTTTGTAGTTGAAAGAAGTTGAACTTCCGCCGTCAAAAGCCATTGCCCTATCAAGTTTCAAATCTCTGCAAAGTTTTTGCACCTCGTACATATCCATAGGATTATCGTCCGTAATAATTAAAATATGGCATTCGTCAGTATCTTTCAAACCGATAATTGTACGAGAGGTTTTGTGTAACACGGAAGCCGATTCTCTAACCACGTCACCGTTTGCATTTTTTACGATAAAACCTTCTTCTTCCAAATGCAATTCAGGCACAATCAAAGGTCCGCCCTGTGCTGAAGTTACAACGGCACACCCAAACGGAACTTCTGATTTGTGAGAAACGATTGCATATTCAAATTTGTTTCCGCATTGCATTACTCTAAATTCTGAACGATTCAAAACCTTGTTCATATTTTTTCTGAAAAACGGATTTGATAACAATGAACTGTTAAACATAGGGTCAGCCGATATCATTCTGTCCGTCACAACGTAAGAAATAGTTTTGCCGTTTTTCGGGTCAAAAAATCCTGCATTAATTGTCAACTCGGAACGTCCCCTGACATGTGCTTCGTGATTTGTAATCAAGTCTTCCGAGGTTACAAATTTAATTTTCTTTTTAATCTTTTCACCTTTTAATACCACATGATAAATCCCGTTATCATAGTCAACACTGATACCGCCAACCGCAAAAACAGGGGTTACGCAAAATACCAATATGGTAAACACTGATAATAAAGTTCTCAAAATTTTCATATTATAAATCCTTTGACTTGTAGAAGGCACAAATTGCGTACATAAACGCAAGAACAGGCAAAGTAGCCGTTAAATACGGAGATAAAACGCCTTTTTCCGCCAATAAATCGAACAACGGCAAAGTGACATAGTATAAGAAAATCATACCAATCGCAATTACCATACCGATAAATCTTTGTTCTCTAGGTTTGCTAAATCCGAGCAATGCCCCCAAAATTCCCATTAACAAACATACAAACGGCTGTACAAAACGTTGAAGATATTTGTTCAACATGACTTTATATTCTTCCGTTAGTCTTTCTTTCTTGAGTAATTTAACATATTTATTCAAATTTTTATTATTAATATCACGAACCTTTACAGACGAATAAGTAAGCAACATAAACGCATTTTTAGCGGATTCACCGTTCAAAACATTCATAGTATCAAGATGCTTCGGGTCTTGGAAAATTCCGTCAGAAGAGATTTTGTAATTGGTAACATTTTTCAATTCCCAACGGTCGTCATAAGCATAACCCGTTTCGGCAGAATAAATATTGGACAACTCGTGAACGTCTTGATAAACATCATTAGAAAAATCCAACACAATTACACCGTGCAATTCTCTGGCAAAAGATTGCGAAACTACCACAGCCATTAGCGGATAACCGCTTTTTGTCTTTTGTGTATAAATATATTGAGTGGAAATCACATTACCACGAAGAGCCATGAGTTTGTCTTCCGCTTTAGAGGTCAAATGACCGCCAATCAAAAACGAACATAAAGAGAACAAAAATCCCATAACAACAACAGGTACAACAATTCTAGGGAAGGACATTCCGACCGCCCTAAAAATCGTCAACTCGGAATCCTTACTCATCTTGTCAAAGGTAAACAAAGACCCCAAAAGCAAACCGACAGGAAAAGCTTTTTCCAAGATTTTCGGCAATTCACAAACAAAAAGATAAATTGCGGTCTTAACACCATATTCGCCCGCTAACGCACCTTTAATAATGTTCAGCAACATCTCCGGAGCAACCCAAACGATTGTAAATAAAAGGATTGCAACAAACGAAGTCAGAAAAACCTGCTTGAACATGTATCTGTCATATATTGTAATTTTAGGAAAAGCAAATTTCATTATAGCGTAAAGTCCTTCCCTAAATAAAATTCCTTAGCAACAGGGTCAACCGCAACATCTCTACTGCTACCTTGAATTTTTATCTTTCCGTCAAAAATAATATAGGCTCTATCGGTAATAGACAAAGTCGCTTTCGGGTTGTGGTCAGTAATCAAAACTCCAAGCCCTTTATCCTCGGACAATTTTCTGATATTGTCTTTAATTTCACCGATAGCAATCGGGTCAATACCCGTGAACGGTTCATCAAGCAAGATAAAATCAGGACTTGCAGCAAGTGCTCTTGCAAGTTCGACACGGCGGCGTTCACCACCAGACAAAGAAATTGCGGTAGCCTTTCTCAATTTTGCCACGCCAAATTCGGCAAGTAATTCTTCTAACTTTTTCTTTTTCTCGTCCTCGGTCAGTTTAGAATTCATTTCTAAAACCAACTTGATATTATCCTCTACAGACAAAGTCCTGAAACTTGATGCTTCTTGCGGAAGATACCCAATACCTGCTCTTGCTCTTACATGCATAGGCCAGTTCGTAATCTCCTGTCCGTCAATCGTAACCACGCCCGAATACGGCTTAACTAATCCGACAATCATGTAAAATGTCGTGGTTTTACCCGCACCGTTTGGACCTAAAAGTCCAACAACTTCGCCTTTATTTATATTGAAAGAAACATCATTTACAACGCTTCTGTCACCGTATATTTTAACTAAATTCTTAGCCTCAATTCTCATTTTATCCCCTTTTATCTATAACAAACATTTTACTCAAAAAACTTACGAAATGCAAACAAATAAAATGCAGACACCCAATATATTGAGTTTTTAATGTTAAGTTATGTAAATTATTGAGAATTACACGTCATCTTTAAGGATATCTTGGGTATATATTCAGTACATAAACCATTTTCTTTTTCTTTATTTTCTCCTACACACTAACCTTTTACCGAAAAGCCGAAACAAAACACGGCTATTTTTCTTGCAATAAATTTGACAAAATAAAAAAGAACTCAAATTGAGCTCTTTTTAAGTCTTTAATGTTTACGAAAAAACTTCAATTATACAGCTTTTTGAACTTTGCCTGCTTTTAAGCAAGAAGTGCAAACTCTGATTCTTTTAACAGAACCGTTAACAACAGCCTTAACTGATTGCAAGTTAGGTTCTTGAGTGTGAACGATTTGCTTATGAGAGAAAGTCAATTTCGCTGCTTTGATTGGAGCCTTTCCACAGATTTCACAATGTTTTGCCATGATATTATTTCCTTTTCTAGTTATTATTCGACTAATACACCCATGATATACAAAAAATAGATTTTTGCAAGCACATGTTTAAAAATGGTTACAAAACAGAGCTTTCATGTTATACTAAAATCTATGGAAAATAGAATTAAAATTGGTCTTATAGGACTCGGAACCGTAGGAAGCGGCGTATATAAAACGCTTCAAGATTTTAAAAACATAGAAATTACAAAAATTGCAGTCAGAAACAAGGCAAAAAAACGTAACATTGAGGGGTTAGACGAAAGTATTTTAACAGAAGACCCTTATGAAGTTGTCAACGACCCTGAAATTCAAATCGTTGCGGAACTTATCGGCGGATTAAATCCTGCTTTTGACCTTATCAAAACCGCAATCAAAAACGGCAAACACATTGTAACGGCAAACAAAGAACTTCTTGCCAAAAACGGCGAAGAACTTTTCAACTTTGCAGAAGAACATAACAAAGTTGTTCTTTATGAAGCCGCAATCGCAGGTGGTATTCCGCTAATCATGCCGATTAAAACAATTCTTGCAGGAAACAAAATCAGCAAGATTAAAGCTATCCTAAACGGTACAACAAACTATATTTTGACAAAAATGGACGTTCAAGGAGTCTCTTATGATGCAGTATTAAAAGAAGCACAAGAACTCGGCTATGCGGAAGCAAACCCGACAGGTGACGTGGAAGGTTTTGACGCTGCGTACAAAATCACTACACTTGCGACAATCGCTTTCGGTCAAAGAATTAAGATTGACAAGGTTTACCGTGAAGGTATTACAAAAATTCGTCCTGAAGACATGCAAGCCGCAAACGAAATGGGTTATAAAATCAAACTTATTGCCTCAGCCGAACTTAACGAAGATGGTAGAGCAGACGTAAGAGTTCACCCGATGCTTGTTTCGCATACAAAAACTTTGGCACATATCAACTATGTAACAAATGCCGTAAGTTTGACAGGACACCCGGTAGGTGACGTAACACTTTCAGGTCCCGGAGCTGGAGAATTTCCGACCGCAAGTTCAGTTGTCGGCGACATTTTGGCAATCGCTTCAGAACTTGACAAAACAGACTACTTATTACCAATGATGAGATGTCACCACGAGAAAAATGCCAATATGATGGACATTTCGGAAACTGAAAATAAATATTACCTGTCTATAACGGCGGAAAATGCAAAAGGCGTTATCGCAAAAATCGGTAAAGCCTGCGAAGAAAACAACATCAGTTTGGCAAGTATCGTACAAAAAGAAATTGCATCGGGCAATGTTGCAAAAATCACGGTAATCACCGAACTTTGCTTAGAAAAAGACATGCAAAACGTTATAAACATATTCAACACAGACCCGTCATCAATGCACGTTGACAGTTTGATTAGAGTTCAGGTGTAGGAAAATAAAAAGAGGGCTAAGAGCATGTTTAATTTTATTTCGGATATAGGAGCATTATTTGCTGGTAGAGATAAAAGAGTAGTTTTTTCTATACTTGCTATAGTTCTTGTACTTGTTAACTTTTTATTCATTGACACCGCAAGGAGTACATTTATATGTAACAGCAGTATTTGCGAAGTTCAAAATGAAACTATTACCGGAATCGTAACAAGTAAAACTCCTGTAAATATCCAAGAAATTACCGACTTTTCAACTGCCACAAATTACAACTTTTGGACAAAAAGTAATAACCGAACATCATACTCTATAACTGCCCATACCAAAACAGGAAGAAGCTATAGATTTTTCAAAGCAAGTAAGCATTATGAATCTGATGTCAATGAAATCGTAGGTAAATTAAAAAGTTATCTGCCAACAACTCAAGATAAAGCAAATATATATGTAAAATTTTAATAAAGGAAGTGAAATTATGTACTATCAAGGATTAATCAACAAATACAGAGAGTTTTTACCGGTAAGCGATTCAACGCCTGTTGTTACATTGAACGAAGGTAACACGCCACTTATCAAAGCCGAAAATTTGGCAAAAAAAATCGGTCTTGATGCGGAAATTTACCTAAAATTTGAAGGTTGCAACCCTACAGGAAGTTTCAAAGACCGTGGAATGACAATGGCGGTAACAAAAGCAAAAGAAGCAGGTTCAAGTGCAATCATTTGTGCTTCAACAGGAAACACCTCAGCATCTGCTGCCGCATACGGTGCAAAAGCAGGTTTGAAAACTTATGTACTTATTCCTGACGGCTACATTGCACTCGGCAAACTTTCTCAAGCAATGATGTACGGTGCTGAAATTATCGCAATCAAAGGCAATTTTGACAAAGCCCTTGAAATGGTGCGTGAAATTTCCGATAAATACCCGATTACTTTGGTAAACTCAGTTAACCCGTACAGAATCGAAGGTCAAAAAACAGGTGCTTTTGAAATTTGCGAAGCCTTAGGTTCAGCCCCTGACTACCACTTTATCCCTGTCGGTAATGCAGGAAACATCACGGCTTACTGGAAAGGTTATAAAGAATGGCATAACTTGGGCAAAATTAAAGAATTACCTAAAATGATGGGATTTGAGGCAGAAGGTTCAGCGGCAATCGTTCGAGGAGAAAGAATTTTAAACCCGGAAACACTTGCAACCGCAATCAGAATCGGTAACCCTGCAAGCTGGAAATTCGCAGAAGCCGCAAGAGATGAAAGTAACGGAATGATTAACTGCGTAACAGATGACGAAATCGTACACGCATATAAACTTATCGCCTCTTGCGAAGGTGTTTTGGCAGAACCTGCATCAGCAGCCTCAGTTGCAGGATTAATCAAGGTTAAAGCCCAAGTCAAAGCAGGTTCAAAAATCGTTTGTATATTGACAGGTAACGGATTGAAAGACCCTGACAATGCGATTAAATATTCAAATGCAGACGTCAAAAAGACCTCAGCAGACCTAACAGATATTCTCAAAGCAATGAATATTTAGTTAAGATAATTTGATAAAAATTTAATCTTCAAATTTCAATCTAATACAAATAACAGAAAGCACCTCTAATGAGGTGCTTTTTCTAGTTAATCTTTGCAGGTTCTTCGTGAAGAACAACATTACCCGTTTTCAAGGTTTCCTGAACATTTATAACCCTTTGGTTAGAACTTCCGACCCAATGAAGATTATTATCATTCAAAGCCTTCACAAATCTTCCGTCAGCCAAAACATCAACATATTTCATGACAGGTTCATCCTTAACATCTTCCCAACGAAAGCCTGTATATAACCAAACTGTCTTATCAGGGAAAGTTTCTTTAACCTTTTGAGCAAGTCTTGTAACCTCAGCACGATTGAACGGATGCATAGGGTCACCGCCACTAAAAGTAATACCCGAAACATGATTTGGAGTAAGAGCATCCATCAATTCTTGTTCAGCAGCCTCATCAAACGGAATACCGCCTGCCAAGTCCCAAGTAATCGGATTTTGACACTCTTCACAATGATGAGTACACCCCGCAACCCAAAGTACAACCCGCAAGCCGTCCCCATTCAACATATCATCTTTAGTAATATTATGATAATTCATCTCTACTCCTTGAATGTATCTCAAAAAAGGAGCAAGAATCTCCTACACTCCTTTTTCAAAGATTTTAAATATCTTACATAGACACTCTATCTTTAATTTCTGCCATTTTGTGATCGGCTAGTCTTGAATCTCCTTTAACTCTTGAATAAGCAAGGTAACCGTTCATTCTGTCGATTTTAGTAAGATTCTTTGATCCGCATTTCGGACAAACATCCATATTCAATTCTTGGTGTCCGCAATCATCACAATATGATAATGACAAGTTCACACCTTCGTAAAATCCTTTATCCATAGCACGTTCAAGCAAGGTTTCAACCGCTTTTGTGTTATAAGAAATCGGATATTTTACATACTGGATTTTTCCACCGTTAAACAAATCCCAGAATCTTCCTTCAATATCTTGTTTTTGAACAGGACTTATTTGTTCTGAAACGTGACAGTGGAAAGAATTTGATACATAAGGTTTATCAGAAACATTTTCCACTATACCGAATTTGTTTCTAAATTGTTTAACTTGTAAACCGCAAAGATTTTCAGCAGGGGTTCCGTAAATTGCGTACAAAATACCGTCTTCTTCTTTAAATTCTTGAGTTTTCTTGTTAATGTATTCCATAACTTCAAGAGCAAAAGCCCCGTCTTCAGCAAGTGATTTTCCGTTATAAACTTGTTGCAATTCGTTCAACGCAGTGATACCAAATGATGCGGTTGAAGATTTCAAAACAGGTTTAATTTTGTCATGAATACCCAAATGACCACCCAAGAAGCCGCCTTCACAGAAGCCTAACGGGTTGATACTTGCTTTCATTTCGCCAAGATAATTATAAGTTCTGATGTGAATTTTTCTGATTATTCCAAGATAATAATCCAAAACTTCATAGAAATCTTTGCTTTCTTGTTGAGCCTTTGAATAAATCATCGGCAAGTGCAAACTGATTGCACCAATGTTAAATCTGCCTACAAATACAGGTTTGTCGTTTGCATCGGCAGGAGTCTTACCGCCTCTTTCAAACCAAGGTGACAAGAACGCTCTACAACCCATAGGCGATACAACACGTTTATATTTTTTGTAAATGCTTGCAACATAGCCTTCACCTGTCAAACTCAACCAGTCAGGGTACATGGTCTTTTTAGAACATTCAACGCCTGCGTGGAATAAGTTTTCCAACGGTTTGCCTGCTCCGTGCAAATCTTTGTCATATAAGAACACGATTTTAGGGAACAATACAGGTTTTTTGCAACCTTTTTTACCTTGACCGTTTTGACGAGTTTTTAAACAAGCCAAAGTAGCCATTACTTCAAATTCGCTTTGTCCAAGACCTGTAGTAACGGTAATGAACGGATAATCTCCACGAGAAGAGGCAACCGTGTTGAATTTATATTCCCAACCTTGGAAACCTTGTTCCATATCGTGTTGAACATCTTTCATTGCTTCTTCTTTTGCCTTTTCAAAAGACAAGCCCATGCAAATATATCGTTCATATTGTTTGTCATAAGTCTTTTGGGCATAAGGTGCCAAAATCTTATCAACTTCAGGAACGGTAAATCCGCCGTATTGTTGACTAGCGGCAGCCATAACGATATCACCGATAACATCAAATGCTACGTCCAAACTTTTTGGTTCGTTGTACCAAATGTTACCCATTTCAAAACCGCCGGAAAGTACAGATTGAACATCAAACAAACAGCAGTTCATAGTGTCACGTCTTGCACACATATCGTGAATATAAATATAACCGTCTTTAATCGCTTGGATTTCTTCTACTGTCAAAAAGAATTTTTTGTATAATTCTTTATTTAATTCGTTGAAAATCAAAGATCTTTTGGTTGAAACAAGAGTAGAATCGGCATTGGCATTTTCTTTATCGCCGATGTACATAATTCTTTGAGATTCTTTGTAAACTTTGTCTAACATTGATACGAAGTCCGTTTTGTAGTTTCTGTAATTTCTATAACTCTTTGCAACAAGTGGATTGATACTTTCCAAAGCACTTTCTACAATGTTGTGAATTTCAAAGATAGAAACTTCGCTTTTTTGCAAATCACTAACATTTTTATTAACGAAATCACAGATTCTTTTGATTTCGGAGTCGGTGAAGGTAATCATCATACGAGTCGCAGATTTTTTAACGGCGGTAACAACTTTTTGAACATTATAACTTTCTTTTGTTCCGTCTTTTTTAACTATAAACACAGTTTCAGGCAGTTTAGAAGCACTGTCAATAACCTGTTTAGAAAACATAACATTTGAGTCATGAACTCTTTTTATGGCATCGGTAACACTTGCTGAAGTTATACCGACTACATTTCTTTCTTTATTTTTATTATTAACCGCATTCTGCATAATAATCTCCTCCGATTGGCGGTGGCATGCTCAAGGGAACTCCTTTTACACTTCCCGTCATTGTATCTTTTTAAGGGTTTTCTACACCATTTCTATCCGTAATCTCTTTTAATTATTCTAGCATAATTTAAAATAAAAGTTAACCGATTTTTTCAAAAAATAAATCTCTCGGTGGACGTTTTTTGAAATAAATTTTTACATAAATTCCTCAAAGTTGTTCAAATCAACGGTTACGGAATTATGAAAATTTTTTTGCTAAATATTAAAACATGATAAGAAAGATTAACATTTGTAAAAAATACACTAATTCAAAACACAAAAAATCGGTCAAAACGCAAAAAGAGCATGCCTTTGGACATGCTCGAAAAGTAGGGTTCAAAAAATTTAAGCTGCCGCATTTAGCTGTTGTTTTTTCGCCTTTGCTTTGGTTAATTTTGCATTAATCATCGGCAAAACATACCCGAGTGCAATTCCCGAATACAACAAGCCTGAAATGTGAGCAACATTTAATTTCCATAGATTTTTCTTAGCAAATTCCGTTCCTTTTGCGACAACTTCGGCATGCGTTTTCAAGTTGACATCATTTAACCAATGTTTTAAACCTTTGCCTTCTTTGCTGATATTAAACAAATTTTCCTGTTTTTTATCAAGCAAATTAGCAACACCTTTTGCTGCAAAACCGCCAAATACAAGCCAGTTCAAGAACCCGAAATAATCACGGGTAACAGATTCTCTGAGTTCGGTGTCGTTATCCGCAGCCATAAATCTGCCAACAATAGTTGAAGCGTAAACGGTTTTAATTGCATTACCAGTTGAAACAGGTCCTGTAAATTGCAATTTTTTAACAAAGTCTTTCGGAGATTTAACCTTCATAACTCCCAAAACCATTGCCACCATGCCTACAGATGCAGCAATTTTCTTCGCCAACAAATATTTATCTTTAGGTTTTTCACCCTTGTTTTGAGCCTTATCGGCATAATCAACATCACCCACAAAACCTTTTTTACCCGTACGTTTTTCGGTAAGCTTTCTATTAATATATTGGTTGGTTAGTCCGAGTGCTGAAGCACCACTCAACGCACCGAAAATTTTTATTTTATTAATTTTTGAAATTTTCTTCAAAGCTTTTTCTATATTAATATTTTTATCAGTGAAAATTTCATTGCCCATATCGTAAGTATCACGCAAAATAATTTGTAATTTTTCACTCCATTTTGTATTTCCGATATTTACGTTAACATCTCTGTTTGCCCCAAGTGCGTTGGTCAATCGAAATTCAAGAATTTTCAAAATATTTTCTTTATCAGATTTTGCAATATTTTTATCATTAATAATATCAGCCATTGTTTTAATCATGCCATCACCTGTTTTCAAGGTTTGCGGAACATTTTTGTATTTTTCGTCTTGCCATGTAATATATAACCAAGAATTCTTATCGACCCATTTAACATTTTTCCAATCAATATTATTAAAATTATTTACATTTTTGCCGTCTTTACCGCTAAGATTTTCAAAAACCTTGCGGACATATTTTTGCGTATCTTCGTCTGAAGTTTTCCAAGCCGTGTTAAGAGTATTTATCGCATCTTCACTGAACCAAGTGTTTGGTTTTAGTTGAACCTCAGGCATAATTTTATTTGTAATAAGATGAGAAATTCCCAATGCCAATAAACCTGCTGACAAACAATTAATGAAAGTTCCGCTGATTTCTCTAAAGAAAGTTTCAAATCCAGCATCACCGTTTCTATGCTTTGTGTCGTAATAAGTTCTCGGACCTACCATTGCCCCAAGGTCAATCAACACGGCATTTGCCATTTCGTTCGTGTCTAAAGCATGAAGTGCCCCCGTCAAAACCCCGTCCATTGCACCCGTAAAATGTGGAGTTTTAAAATTTTGTTGTCTTTTTATATCGGCATTTGTATAATTGTTAATTGCTAAATTCATTGTACTTGTTTTCCCATTCCCTTTTATAATTGCATACTAAAAAATCCCGTTTGACGGGACTTCAAAAATTCTTAGTTTAGGTAGAAATTCAAAAAAAATTAAATTGACACGCTAAAACCTACAAAGTCCCGTTTGATGAAACTTTGGAGGAGGATGATGAATTGTTAGTCGTGTAATTAATCATATCTGCCTTTTCTTTTATTACGCGTATAGTAACATTAATTGAAAAATTTGTCAATAGGTGTAAAATTTACATTTGTAATATTTTGGTTATTGATAAGAAATTAAGGTAATTTTCGTCAAGCAATCAAACAAAAAGGTCACCCTAAACCAGTTTTATGTCCTCTTTATAACAAAGTAGTCCAAAATGACTACTTGGAGAGCTTACCAAGTGACTTGTCATTCTGAAAACTTAGAAAATTTATGTGAATGTAATGAGCATTTAATTTTATTGTTATTCAGAATCTATCTGTATTAAGTGTTCTACACCTTCATATAAAACAGACTCTGAATCTAGTTCAGAGTGACTAATTGGTGGGCTTACCAAAGGGTTGTCAGTCTTAAATGTTAAAAAAATCCTTTGAGCATACAAAAGATTTTTAGTCTATTCAGAATCTATAAATTTAACATTTAATGCTTGAAATATTACCGTTTGTAACTTATAATTTCATTGAAAGAAATGGTTAGAAGGTATTATGAAAGGAGAGTTTTATGTGGACAGATGATATTAATATCAACGAAGTTAAAGAAATTCGAACAAGAACAACCGTTTATTTTGGCGTTGGTGCTATCCAAAAGATTAACGACATTGCTCAAGTTATCAAAGGCAGAGGCATTGACAAGGTTATCGTTATGTCAGGAAGAAACGCCTACAAAGCTACAGGTGCTTGGGATGTTGTAGAAAAAGCCTTGAAATCTCACGGCATTGAATACATCAATTTTGATAAAGTTACACCAAACCCTACAACGGTTCATGTAAACGAAGCAGCACAAATGGCTCGTGATTTCGGAGCAAAAGCAGTTATCGCAATCGGTGGCGGTTCACCTACAGATGCAGGCAAATCAGTTGCAATCCTTCTTGAATATCCTGACAAAAAAGCAGAAGATATTTACGATTTCACTTTTGAACCTACAAAAGCAGCACCGATTATTTCAATCAACCTAACTCACGGTACAGGTACTGAAACCAACCGTTTTGCAGTTGTTACAAACCTTGAAAAGAACTTCAAGCCTGCTATCGCTTACGATTGCATTTATCCAACCTTCGCAATCGACGATCCGCAACTTATGACAAAATTGTCACCGAAACAAACTCGTTACGTTTCAATCGATGCGGTTAACCACGTTGTGGAAGCGGCAACTTCAACTGTTGCATCACCTTATTCAATAACTCTTGCAAAACAAGTTATTGAACTTGTTGCAAAATACTTGCCAAAAGCAATCTCAAATCCTGAAGATTTGGAAGCAAGATATTTCTTGGCTTACGCAGCAATGATGGGCGGAGTAAGTTTCGATAACGGATTGTTGCACTACACTCACGCACTTG
>SFZC01000117.1 GCA_004558955.1 bacterium
TTATCATATAATTATCCTGCAAAAGTAAAAGCAGGTTACGGTTGTAACGAATACAAAAACTTCTTGTCTTATGCAAATACTGTTATTGCAGCAAGAAAAGCAAGTTCTAAATTAGAATCAAAAAATACTAAGGTTCAAGCAAAGGCAAAGAAAAAGAGTGCTTCTCAAATTTCTAAATTCAAAGTTAGAGGCGGAATGAGCGGTTGGGATGCTGCTTACGGTTTGTTAAAAGCCGAATAGTTTTTTAATTAAAATTTTAGTAAAGAAAATACGGTTTTTTATAAGCCGTATTTTTTTCTTGAAATAATTACTGTATTCGTTAAAATAAATATATGAGAAAGAGCCAAGCGAATAACGTTTTAAAATTTCGGTCAAACAAAACAAAAGTCGAAACCTCTCAACTGAAAGGTTTTTCTTTATTTCAAGAGGGAATGTTTTTTTTCAACAATGATAATGATTCTGTGGCATTTGAGAAGTTTTTACAGGCAGAAAAAGAAGGTTACAAGTCAGCCGATTTATTTGCGAATTTGGCTTGTTTATGCAAAATTTTTGAAGAGGTTGATAAGGCATTAGTCTATGTAAAAAAGGCTTTGCGATTGGATAATAAATACGGCTATGCTCATGCACTGTGCGGAAAATTGTACATACAAAAAGAAAATCCCGAAAGAGGAATGAAACATTTATTAAAAGCGATAGAATGCGGTTACACAAGCCCGTTTGTTTACGGTTGTATTTCTGATTTGTACGATGATGAGCCGTTTAACAATTACTTAAAGGCTCAAAGATATGCGGTAAAAGCAACTAGCGAGTTTCCCGAAGCCTATAATTCTTTTGTAACTGCGGGATATTTATTTTACAGGCATCAAGAATTTTCAAAAGCGTTGGAATATTTTTTAACGGCATTCAAAAAGATGACGGTTGCAGATTCTTCGCTTGCTTTTAGTATTTCGTACTGCTACAGTATGCTTGGTAATTTGCAAAAGGCGATTGAATATGCAAACCAAGTAATCTTTTTGAATAAAAACGACTGGAACGGCTATTACCGAAAGGGGTTTGCCTATTTTCAGTCAGGCGAAAAAGACGAGGTCGCAAAATCAGCGTTTTTGCTTGCCGAAAAATACGGTTGTCCCGAAGCCGATATGTACACAAGATTGGCGTATCTTTCAGTAATGTCTGATTCTCCGAGTTTTGAGGACGCTGTTAAATATTCTAAAAAGGCGTTAGAACTTTCTAAAAAAGAGTTTGCCGCACATTTCACAATTGGTTTGGCTTATCATTGTATAAAAGAGGACAGTAAAACCGCAATTAAATATTTCAGAAAATATCAAAAACTTTCTAATGATGTTCACGATGCTGAGTTTTACTATGTTTTCGGGGATGCGTTATTGGAATGTTGCAGGTTTAAATTTGCCGAGGAACTTCTGCAAGAAGCCATAAAAATTTATCCAAAGGATGAAAATTTGCAAATGTTGCTCATTGAAGCCTTGTTGGAGTGTAAAAATTTTGATGAAGCGGAGAAATATATTAAAAAACTTGGAGGTTCTGATTTAGCAAACGACTGGAAAAATATTTTCAAAGTTTTTTATAATTACCAAAAAACTCCTCACGATTACAAAGCCTGTTTAAAATACGGAAGAACTGTTGTTGACAGGTACCCTGAAGTTGTTTTATTTATGATGACGGTTTCATCGTTCAAGTTGAAGGATTATGAGCTGACATTCAAGTATTTGGAGCAGTATATTTACAAAACAGATGTAAAAAATATTTCAAAACGCAACTATAAATCAATAGTGCATTTTTATAACTTGTTCAGCAAAAAGTTTCCCGAATATGCCTTGTTAAGTGTTTGGCAAGAACGATTTAAGCCTGTTTTTGAAGGTGTGCTAAAGTAAAATTTTACATATTGTCGATAAATTTAATGGCTTCTTCCGCAATACCTTTATTACTGGTGTTTAGGCATTTAATTCGATCTTCCGACATTTCAGGCATGTTTTTTAACTTTCTTGTAAGTTTTGCAAGATATGTGAATAACGGTAAAATTTTTCTGTCGTTAGCTTGAAGGCTTACCCCGTTCAGTTCAAAATTTGAATTGAAAAGTTTTTCGCCTGTTTCTTCGTCTTTTGCCATGCAACGAGTTGTTACAAATCTTATGGAATCTGTTGTTTTTTGCTTGATTATTCTTGCGGTGTAATTGTCTTGGCACTTGTCCAATGCGGTTTTAAACTCAGTTAAATCAGCACCGTTTGCATCATCTGTCAAATTCCCTTTAATCAAAACTGTTGCATAATTTTTCTGACCTTGCACTATTTGTCCGTCAGAACGTACAATAGAACCAAATCTTTTGTCTAATTTTTTACCAATGTAAAGGTTGTTAAATCCTGTAAATGAGATGTTATTATTATTCATATCAGATATAAAACCCGTAAAAATATTTTTTGCTATTTGAGATATTGCAAAAAATATTGTTTTAATTTATATTAAAATCTAACCAAAGGAGTGTATTATGATATTAGAAAGAATTGAAAAATTACAAATCGCAATTTTAGGTCTATTGCTGGCTTTTGGGCTTATCTTTGCAGTTAAGTCAGGAGTTACTGCTTTTGCGAAAAATTCGGTTTCTGTGACTGGTTCTGCCTATGAAATCGTAGAATCAGATTCGGGAAATTTGGATTTAGCATTGAAGGTTAAACGTCCGACAAAGGCTCAAGCGTATTCCACCGCAAAATCTCAGCTGCCCGTGATTTTTAAATATTTAAAATCAAAAGGCATTGATACTGACAAAAATGTTGATGTAAAGCCTGTTTACGGGTATTATCAATATAAAACAAATCCGAACGGTACAACTTCTTCTGAAATTGCATATTTTGATTTGACTCAGCAAATTATCGTGAAATCTGATGATGTCAAAAAGATTAAAGAAGTTTCGCTTGATATAAGTTCTTTGATGGACAAAAATATTGAAATAGATGTGAACAGTGCAAGTTATTCGTATTCAAAATTGTCGGATTTAAAGGTTAAACTGCTCAAAAATGCGACAACAGACGCAAAACAACGAGCAACCGCAATGCTAAAATCAACTAATAATCATGTTGGTAAAATTGAATCCGTGAAAATGGGAGTTTTCCAAATTACACCTGTAGATTCGACAGATGTTTCTGATATGGGAATTAATGATACTTCCACCATAGAAAAGAAAATAACTGCCGTTGCAAATGTCGTATTTCAGATTAAGTAGTGAAACGATTTGTCCTACCGTTAAATAACTAATAAAAAAGACTTCCAATTTTTGGAAGTCTTTTTATAATCAAAAGTTATACTTAAAATTAACCTTTAACTTGAGCCATAACTTCTTCAGCGAAGTTGTCTTGACGTTTTTCAAGACCTTCACCCAATTCATATCTTGTAAATGCTTTGATAGACAATTTACCTTCGATAAGTTGAGCGATTGTTTGGTTAGGGTCTTTAACGAACGGTTGTTCAAGTAAGCATCTTTCAGCCATGATTTTGTTTACACGACCTTCAACGATTTTTGCTCTGATGTTTTCAGGTTTTTTCAACAAATCTTCTTTACCCATTTCGATTCTTGTTTCTTCATCGATAACTTCTTGAGGAATTTCTTCTCTAGAAACAAATTTTGGAGCAGAAGATGCGATGTGCAAGCAGATGTCATTTAACAATTCAGCATCATTTTTGTCAGCTTGTAACAATACACCGATTTTTCCGTTGTGAATGTATGATGCTACCGCACCTTCGTAAATTTTGAATCTTCTAACAGTGATTTTTTCACCGATAGATGCGATTTTAGCTTTCAAAGCGTCTTCAATTTTCTTGCCGCAATCAGGGCAGGTTGAACCTAAAAATTCTTCAACTGAAGCAGATTTCAAATCGAAAACGTGTTTTGCTAAGTTAGCAGTCAAAGTTTTGAATTCTTCGTTTTTAGCTACGAAGTCAGTTTCGCAGTTAACTTCGATTAATGAACCGCCTTCAGCAGTTACGAAAGAATCTACTCTACCTTCTGCTGCAATTCTACCCATTTTTTTGTCTGCTGAAGCAATACCTTTTTGACGTAAGACTTCTGCTGCTTTTTCCATATCGCCATCAACTTCAACCAATGCTTTTTTAGCATCCATCATGCCGGCACCGGTTTTGTCACGAAGTTCTTTAACCATTTGAGCTGTAATATTCATTTTTTCTCCTTCTATTAACTTGAGTGATATATGAAAAGGTGAGTCATAAACACTAGTGCTAAGTTATTCTTAGTTATACTAATCTTTTACAATTCACCTTTTCTCATCACAAAATTATAAATTATTCTGCTTTTTCTTCAACGCCAGCATCTGCAGCTGAAATTTTTTCAACTTTTTTTGCTTCTGCGGCTTTATTTTCTCTCAACTGTTTACCTTCAATAACGGCAGCAGCCAATTTTGAAGTGATAAGTTGGATAGATCTGATAGCATCGTCATTACCAGGGATAATGTGGTCAATGCCGTCAGGGTTAGCGTTTGTATCTGCTAAACAGATAACAGGGATACCTAATTTGTTTGCTTCTTTGATAGCAATTTCTTCTTTAGTTTGGTCAACGATGAAGATTAAATCAGGAAGTCCTCTCATATCTTTGATACCGCCCAAAGTTTTTGACAATTTTGCTAATTGTCTGTTGATTTGAGCAACTTCTTTTTTAGGAAGTTTATCAATGTAACCGTTATTGATGAATTCTTCCAATTCTTTAAGTTTGTTAACTCTTCCTCTGATAGTTTCAAAGTTAGTCAACATACCGCCTAACCATCTTCTGTTGATGTAGTAAGCACCTGAACGAGTAGCTTCTTCAGCAACAACTTCAGCGGCTTGTTTTTTAGTACCAACGAAAAGAACATTTTTACCTTTAGCAGCATAATCTCTAACAAGAGCATAAGCTTCGTCAAGTAAATCTGTTGTTTTTCTTAAATCAATAACGTAAATACCGTTTCTTGCACCGTAAATATACGGTTTCATTTTTGGGTTCCATCTTTGTGTTTGGTGTCCGAAGTGAACGCCTGCTTCTAAAAGTTCAATCATAGATGCTGTTGGCATCGGTTTTCTCCTTATATTAATGTATTGTACTACGGGCTATACAATCCCATCAGATTAAGATATTTTGCTATTCTCTGACTAGGGCAATGCCTATCGGACTTGCGTAACCAATAATATAATAGTATAAAAATACTGTTATGCAAGTATTTGCGATACAAAACTTAATTATGAAGATTAATAATAAATTTTAATAAATTGCTGAAATATCTTGCAAAAAATATTTTTTTCGGGTTTAATAAGGTTACTCACATCCTCAAAATGAGTTCGTGCAAAGTCATTAATTGCACACAATACAAATAGAAAGGTAAATTCAATTATGGCAAATATTAAATCCGCTAAAAAAAGAGTACTAATTGCTGAAGCAAACAGACAAAGAAACGTTGCTTTCAAAACTTCAATCAAAACTGCTGTTAAAAAAGCATTAGAATTGGCATCAGGTGAAGATAAAGAAGCTTTGAACGTTGCTCTTTCTAAAGTTTACCAACTTTGCGACAAAGCAGTTGTTAAAGGTATTTTGCACAAAAATACTGCAGCAAGAAAAAAATCAAGATTGACTCTTGCT
>SFZC01000118.1 GCA_004558955.1 bacterium
TCGCTTTGTCTTTCCTGAAGAAGTTGTTTTAAGAATTGAATTTATAAAATTTGCAAGCGTATCACCAATTCTACAACCCCTTCAGGTTGATATGAACATGATGTTGATGATATTTTTGTAAAAAGTTTTTCATAATTTTCCTTTTTTTGATAAGTAATTATAAAAATAAACCGAAGAAAAAGTCAACTAGGCTTCTTCATCAATATTTGCAGAATCGTCTGCAACTTTTGCAGCTTGCTCTTGTGCTAAAGCATCAGCCTTTGCCGCACGTTTTTTATTGGTTCTATTATCTAACCATTGACCAAACAAAAGACCGCCGACAACATCAATAGCTACCGCTGCCGCACCAACCGCCATAGCAGCTTTAGTTGAGAACTTTTTACCGAGCATTTGCTCTAACGAATTTTGAATAATTTTAACAGATGAAAATTCTTTCAAAATACCTCTTACTGCCGGGTCTTTAATAGTGCGTTTTGCAACAACTGGAAGTGCCAATTCTGCAGCCGTAACGGCTAAAAGTCCTACTGTTGCTCTGTTTGTTGCTTTGTATTGATTGCCATTTTCTGTTGTTGCAGTGTAACCGAACGGATTTAATCTTTGTACATTCATTTAATAATTCTCCTATGTTTATGTTTATTTCAAATTTAAACATATTTTATTTTGCTATTTGGTAAAAGTTTCCGTTACAAATTTTAATTTTTCATCATCTGTTATTTCAAACAAAATAGTTTTCTCTTTTGAGGTTTCGCCTTTTAGAATTTTTATGGAAGTTTTCGGAATTTTGAATTTCTTTGACAAAAATTCAATCAACGCTTTGTTTGCTTTGCCTTCTACAGGTTGAGCGGTAATTTTTATCTTTGCGAAATCTTCTTCCAAAATAATTTCATTGGATTTTGAATTTGGAGAAATTTTTATGCGTAACATTAACCCGTCTTTTGTTTGCTTAATCATAAAACAAGTTTATCATAAACAGGTTTTCTAATCCTTTTAGATGAAATTTCTCGGGTTTTGTTGAAAATCCTGAATATAATTTATATCATAAGTCTATTATGTCAGATGTTGAAAAATTTAAAGAAGTAAAAGAGCTAATGCTTGCACAAAAGCACTCTCCGGAAGAGATTGCACAAGTTGAAAAGGCTTATAAATTTGCAAAAAAGCTCCACGATGGTCAATTTAGGGTATCTGGTGAACCGTATATTATTCACCCATGTGAGGTTGCCAGAATACTTGCAAATCTAAAAGTAGATACGCATACACTTGTTGCAGCGTATTTGCACGATATTTTGGAAGATACCGACACCAAACCCGAAACCATTGAAAATCTTTTCGGAACAGACGTATTAAATATTGTTCAAGGGGTTACAAAACTCGGCAAACTCCAATTCAAATCGAAAGAAGAACGTCAAGCCGAAAACTTCCGTCGCCTATTTATCGCAATGGCAAACGATATTCGAGTAATATTTTTGAAACTTGCTGACAGATTGCACAATATGCGAACTCTTAATTTTATGGAGCCAGCAAAACAGAAAAAAATTGCTCAAGAAACAATCGACATTTTTGCACCGCTTGCAAACCGATTAGGTATCTATAAAATTAAAGCAGAACTTGAAGATTTATCCCTAAAATATCTTGAACCCGAAAAATATTACGAAATTGTACAACTTGTTGCTCAAACAAAAGCGGCAAGAGAAGAAACCGTAAATCTTTTGATAGATAAGATTTCTCAAGACGTCAAGAAAAGCGGAATTGAAGCACAAATTACCGGACGTGCAAAACATTATTACAGTATTTATGCAAAAATGAAACGTCAAAATATCACATTTGACGACCTGTACGACATAACAGCAGTTCGTGTAATAGTCAACACGGTTAGAGAATGTTACGAGGTTTTAGGTTTAATTCACTCACAATT
Organism: bacterium; assembly: GCA_004558955.1. Classification (GTDB taxonomy): domain Bacteria; phylum Cyanobacteriota; class Vampirovibrionia; order Gastranaerophilales; family Gastranaerophilaceae; genus Zag111. Next base: position 1,913 of record SFZC01000118.1, read on the forward strand.
TAAACCTATTCCGGGGAGGTTTAAGGATTACATCGCAATGCCAAAAGGCAACATGTATCAATCTTTGCACACTTCCGTCATAGGTCCTCGCTCAAAACCGTTAGAGGTTCAAATCAGAACTTGGGAAATGCACCAAGTCGCAGAATATGGTATCGCAGCTCACTGGAGATACAAAGAAAAAGGTTCTCAAAAAGCGGACAATGCGGCAGACATGAAATTTTCGTGGATGCACAAACTTGTTGAATACGAAAAAGAAATGAAAAACGCCGAAGACTATGTAAAAAGCGTTAAATTAGACTTATTCTCAGATCAGGTTTTTGCATTCACACCGAACGGTGATGTTTTAGACTTGCCTAAAAATGCTACCCCCGTTGACTTTTCATACAGAATCCACTCAGATGTCGGTCATAAAACAGTCGGAGCACTCGTAAACGGCAGAATCGTTCCGTTAAATACAAAACTTAATAACGGTGATATTGTTGAAATTTTAACTTCTAAAACGCCGTCACCACGACTTGATTGGTTGACTTTTGTAGTTACCAAGCAAGCGTCCCAAAAAATTCGTCAATGGTTCAAGAAAAATAATCGTGAAGAACACGTCAAACTCGGCAAAACTAACCTTGAACACGAATTGACCAAAGCGGTTTTTGATGAATATGTAAAACAAGGCGAATTTGAAAAAATTGCTAAAACAATGAATTACCAATCCGCAGAAGATTTGTTTGCGGCTCTCGGGTACGGAGAAACAACGGTTAACAAGGTTACAAACAAACTCAAAAAGCCGAAAGAAAAAACTATTGAGGAAAATTTCAAAAACTCAAGAAGAAAGAACTCCGAAAAAGATATCATTGGGCTAGAAGGTTTGATGTATTCGTTTGCAAGATGTTGTTCCCCAATTCCGGGCGAACCGATTGTAGGTGTTGTAACCCGTTCTAAAGGGGTTTCCGTTCACAGAGCGGATTGTAAAACTTTAGAAACTATCCCAACCGAACGCTTAATGCAAATTCAATGGGCGGGAGTTAATACAAACAAAACATATAACACGACAATAAGAATTGAAACCGCCGAAAAATTAGGACTGTTGAAGGACGTAATTTCAGCAGTATCAGATAACAATACAAACATTGTTAGTGCAAATATCAAAACGAAAAACCATGTCGGAATTATCGAAATCGGACTGGAACTTGATAATATTGATACCTTAAAAAAAGTTATTGCATGTATTCAATCGTTGCCTGATGTTTATAGCGTAAAAAGAATACAAACCTCTTCAAGCATGGTCAAGAAAAGTTCACCGACAAAGAGTTCAAAATCTTATAAACACAAAAAGACTACAAAGAAAAAAGACGAATCATAGGAGAATAAAATTATGTCAATTTCACTAACTAACGATACCGTAATTGCGGCGTACTATTACTTAGCAATTTTTTCAACACTCGTTTTCGCAATAAAATTGGGCCTTTTCACAATTACTGGCGGAGATAGTGAAGTTATTGCAGATTTTAATTCTGAAATCGACACTGATTGCTCGTTCAATTTTGTATCTATTCAATCAGTTTTGGCATTTTTTATGGCGTTTGGTTGGATGGGTTATGCAGGACTAAAACAGTTCGGATTTTCTCACATTGTTAACGTCTTGGTCGCAATTTTAGTCGGACTTGCGTTTATGGCAGGAACAGCATTTTTGATGTTCAGCGTAAAAAAATTAGAAAAAAATGTTAAAAAAGATTATTCAAAAGCTTTGAACCAAATCGGCAAAGCATACACTCAATTTGCACCAAAATCAGAAGGGCAAATAGAAATAGACATCAATGAACAATTATCGGTTGTAAATGCGATAAATTCAACTGACGAAGAAATAAAAGCATTCACCCCGATAAAGGTTGTAAAAGTTAAAAACGAAACTTTATTTATAGAAAAAGCAGAATAAAAGAAAAATCAATAATCAAACAAAAAGAAAAGGAGGAAAAATGTTTGGATTAATAGTTACAGCAGCACTCGTATTGATTTCTTGCTTTATATTTATAGCAAATCAATACAAAAGATGCCCGTCAAACAAAATTATCGTAGTTTACGGTAAAACAGGCGGAGAAAAAACCGCAAAATGTGTACACGGCGGCGGAACTTTTATTATCCCGCTAATTCAGGATTACGGAGTACTTTCACTTGAACCTATGACAACAGATATTGACTTACGAGGAGCTTTGTCAAAGGGTAATATCCGTGTAGCAGTACCGTCAACCTTTACTTTTGGTATTTCTACAGACCCTAAAATTATGATTAACGCAGCAGAACGTTTGCTAGGATTGACAAAACCCGATGTAATTACTCAGGCAAGCGATATTATTTTAGGTCAATTACGTCTTGCTATTGCAACATTGACAATCGAAGAAATTAACCAAGACAGAGAAAAATTTCTCGAACAAATCAACGCTAACGTAAACACAGAGCTTAATAAAATCGGTCTTGAAATTATCAACGTAAACATCAAAGATATTACAGATGAATCAGGCTATATCGATGCAATCGGTAAAAAAGCCGCAGCAGAAGCAATCAACAAGGCAAAAGTTGAAGTTGCACAACAAGAAAAACTCGGTGCAGTCGGTGAAGCGTCTGCCAACAAAGAAAAAGAAGTTCAAGTGGCAGAACAACTTGCTCAAACTGCGATTGGTAAAACAAATGCGGAAAAAGAGCAAAGAGTTCAAACTGCAAACATCAATTCAACAGCCGTAATTGGTGAAGCGGAAGCAAATAAAGTAAAAGAAGTTGAAGTAGCAGAACAACTTGCTCAAACCGAAATCGGTAAAACAAGTGCAATGAAAGAACAACGTATTCAAACCGCTAACCTTGAAGCTCAAGCAGTTGAAGGTGAAAATATTTCAAAAGCAAATATTGCCGAATACAACGCAACTTTGGCAGTAAAACAGGCCGATGCTTTCAGAGAAGGAGAAGTAGCGAAAGCAAACGCACAAAGAGATGTTTTACTTGCTCAAAAAGAACAGGAAGAAGCAAAATTGAAAAAAGAAGAACTTGCAAGACAAGAAGTTGAAAAACTTAAAGTTCAAGTTCAAGCAGATGCGGAAGCAGAAAAAGCAAGACGTATCGCTCTCGGTGAAGCAGATGCAATCAAAGCAAAATACTTTGCGGAAGCAGAAGGTGTTAAAGCTGTTTTGGAAGCAAAAGCAAAAGGTTATCAAGACCTTGTTAAAATTTCTAATAACAGACCTGAAATCGCTACAAGCTTCCTTATGATTGAAAAAATCGAAAAAATCGTTGAAAAACAGGTTGATGCAATCAAAAACATCAAATTTGATAAGATTACGGTTTGGGACGGCGGAACCGGTACCGCTAACGGTTCAACCACCGCTAACTTTATGAAAGATCTTATCAAATCATTACCAGCAATGCACGACTTGGCAGGACAAGCAGGCATCGAACTTCCTCAAATTTTGGGCAAAGTTGAAGGTGCTGAAGAACCTAAACAGGCTCAAGAGGCTAAAGAATAAAAGATATTTTGTGTAGTTTATTATTTGTATGTGCAAAAGAAAATATAGAATTAGCATATCCAACACAAACATTATATGTAAGAAAGGATGATATTAAAAATTAAAATGAGTTTAGGTGTAGCATTAGCAGGTGGAGGGTTAAAAGGTTTAGCTCATATTGGTGCATTAAAAGCATTTTAATTTTTAATATCATCCTTTCTTACATATAAT
>SFZC01000119.1 GCA_004558955.1 bacterium
CAATAAATTATACTTTCTTCCCAAACCGTGCCACGCTGTTCATCATTCATATAGTGAACTTCGTCTAAAACGACATATCGAACATTTTTCAAATTATCGGCAACAGCACCAAAATTTGTTCCGTAAAGCATATTTCTGAAAACTTCTGTCGTCATAATGACTATTTGAGCCCCACGATTTATTGATGTATCACCCGTCAAAAGTCCGACTTTATCAGAACCGTATTTTTCGCTAAAGTCATAAAACTTTTGGTTTGAAAGAGCCTTTAATGGTGTTGTGTAAAAAATTCTGCAACCCTGTTCTAAAGCACGATGAATTGCGTGCTGAGCAATTACGGTTTTACCTGCTCCTGTCGGAGCACAAACAACAACACTTTTACCCTCATCAATAACTTCACAAGCCTCTTTTTGAAAATCATCTAACTCAAATGGAAATTCATACATAATTTTACTATCCTTAAAATCTGTCTATTCATATTATAACATAGATTTCAACTTTTTGCAGAAGTCGTAAAATTTAAAAAATGTAAAGTAATTTTCGGCAAAATACGCAAGAAACACTTGAAATGAGGACATGTTTATAAGAAAATTCAGGTATAACGTTTATTTAAGTAGAAGGGATATTTGGGTTCAAATGATTAAGTTTGATTGTAGAAATGTGGATACAAGTGTCATCGGTACAGAACACGGTTTGGATTTAGCAAGTGAATTTGCTCAATATAAAGATAAAATAACGGGAATTATTGCAGATTTAAACCAAAGAAAAGACAAACCGGGACAATGGCTACAGTGGATGAATTTGGGCTATAATGAAGAAACCCTTTGGTATGTTAAAGAATACGCATCAATGGTTCGAGGGAGATTTGATAATTTGTTAATCCTTGGTATCGGGGGTTCTGCATTAGGCGGAATGGCAGTAACAGAAGCCTTATTAAAACCTTTTTGGAACTTACTGACTCCCGAACAAAGAAACAATTATCCACGAGTATTTTTCTTAGATAACATTGACCCTGACACAATGAGCAGCTTATTTGAAACCCTGGACCTCAAAAAAACACTTGTAAACGTTATCACAAAATCAGGCTCAACCGCTGAAACAATGTCACAATTTATGATTGTTAAAGATTTACTTGTTAAAGCCGTTGGCGAAGACGAATACAGAAAACATGTCGTTGCCACCACCGATAAACAAACAGGAGTTTTACGACAAATAGCGGAACAAGAAGGCTACAAAACTTTTGTTATTCCGGACGATGTAGGTGGCAGATTTTCGGTATTTTCGGCTGTCGGACTTTTACCATTTGCCCTCTTGGGTATTAATGTTGATGAAATCACAAACGGCATAAAAGACATGGATTTAGCTTTGAAAAATACCGATATTAACGAAAACATTGCGGCTCAAAATGCGTTAATTCAATACCTTATGGACACAAAAAAAGGTAAAAATTTGTCTGTTATGATGCCGTATTCAAGCCGTTTGAAATACGTTGCCGACTGGTATGCTCAGCTTTGGGCGGAATCATTAGGCAAAGAAGAAGATTTGCAGGGCTGTCATATTCATATCGGTCCGACCCCAATCAAGGCTCTTGGAGCAACTGACCAGCACTCACAAATTCAACTTTACAACGAAGGTCCAAACGATAAAATTATTAATTTTATAAGAGTTGAAGAATTTGACACAAAACTTGAAATCCCGAGACTTTTTGAATATACGGGAATTGGCTATTTAGGCGGAAAAACAATCAATGATTTGCTAAATGCCGAAGCTGATTCAACAAAGGTTTCACTATCTGATTATGCACGTCCGACCGTAACTATTACTTTACCTAAAATAGACGGTTACCACATGGGACAACTTCTTTACATGCTGGAAGTTCAAACAGCCATTGCAGGTGCTTTGTATAATATCAACGCCTTTAACCAACCGGGAGTTGAACAGGCAAAAAATTACACTTACGCACTAATGGGCAGAGCCGGTTATGAAGATTCTGCAATCAGCCTACAGAAAAAACTTGCTATGGTTACCCAAGTAAAATAGAGACATTTTGATGAAAAACTTATCCAAGATATTATTTATTATTTTTGCAGTGCTGACTTTTGCAGCATCTCCATTTGCAGTCAGCTCCTGTCAAACTGTCTTGCATGGCGGAATTGAGAAAGTTCCGAACGAATTTTTTGGAGGGTGGCGAGTAGTTTCTCACAGAAAAACTACAGATTCACCAGTAACTTTTCGTGAAAAAAATATCGATATCTGGAACTTATCAAGTGCAAATAACGTCATAACATTAAGCAATCCTTTTTCGGGAGCAGAGGCTCAAATCAGCGTAAGAGAAGTTCGAGGAAATTACATTGAGTTTGTTAAAATAGGGAAATACGATAACAAAATAATTACTGACAAGGTTAAACTTGAGATTAAAGGAAATTATTTCTCGGGAACAGACGAATTAAATCTAAAAACACTTTCTGACGTTGACAAAAGCGTAATAAAAAATGAACATGCGACCTACTCTCTATCAGGAGAAAGGATTTCAGGACAAGAAATCACCAGATGAGGAATTTATAAATGACAAAAGTTTACGATTTTGATGTTGTAATTTTAGGCGGCGGACCTGCGGGATTATCTTCTGCAATTTACGCTGCAAGAGGGAATGTATCCACCGCAATTATTGATATTAACACCTTTGGCGGTCAACCCGTAAATTACACGACTTTGGAAAATTACCCCGGATATGTCGGGTGCGATACATTTACATTAATGGAAAATTTTGAAAAACAGGCTAATGATTTTGGCGTTAAAACTTTCCCTATGCAGGAAATTTTGACAGTTGACTTAATTTCAACACCTAAAAAAATTCTGACAACCGAAGGAAATTTTAATGCAAAAACCGTAATTCTCGCAACAGGGGCAAACCCGATGAAACTCGGAGTAAAAGGGGAAGCAGAATTTACGGGACGAGGCGTAAGTTATTGTGCAGTATGTGACGGAGCCTTTTATAAAGATAAAACTGTTACTGTCGTTGGCGGCGGAAATTCTGCAGTTGAAGAAGCAATGTACCTGACAAGATTTGCGAAAAAAATCTATCTTGTACATAGAAGAAACGAACTTAGAGCGGACAAAATCGTTCAGGAACGACTAAAACAGTGTGATAAAATTGAAATTCTTTACAGTACAACGGTTAAAGAAATTCATGGGGAAGAAAAAGTAAACTCAGTTACCTTGTGCGACATGACAACAAATGAATGCTCCGAATTAAAGACTGACGGAGTTTTCCCTTATATCGGAATTCGTCCGAACGTTAATTTATTTTCAGGACAATTAAAACAGGACAGCAAAGGTTTTATTGAAACTGACGAAACAATGAAAACCTCTATTGACGGAGTTTTTGCAGTCGGTGATGTTCGAGTTACCCCGCTAAGACAGGTAATTACGGCGACTTCAGACGGGGCAATCGGGGCGGTTTATGCGGTCAAATACCTTGAAGAAATCAAAGATAAAATTCTGCAATAATATAAAGAAGTAAAGAAGATATTAATATTTGCCTAAAGATATAAAGATTATGTAAGGAAATCCCTGTTCACTCATTTTTTAATTTATAATAATAATGTAGAGAACAATAAATGGAGAAAATATTATGCAATCAGTAAACGAAATTCTTTCTAAATTAGAAAATGCAGATAACGTAACAAAAAACAAAATCGAAAACCAATTAGTAAGCATCGGAACATCTGTTGTTCCTGAATTGGTTGACGAATTGCAAGTAGTTAGAGGAATTAAAAGAGGTGTTGTAGCAATGACACTTATTCGTTTAGGTGATGTTTCAGTTCAGTACCTTAAAAAAGCCGCTCACGAAAATAAAGATTTTGAATGGGTTGCTGAATACTTAATCAGAGAAATCAAAGGTCAAGCAGCATAACTTATTGCATAAAAAATTTATAAATACGAAAAAAAAAGAGATTAACAGAGGAATAGTTAATCTCTTTTTTTTTGTGATAAAATAAAGGTTATGAGAAATTACGACAATTTCAGCTACACTTGTATGTTTGGTGGAGGAGCAATCAGAGGGGCTGCCCATGCCGGAGTTATAAAATGTTTTGAAGAACTGGGAATAAAGCCGTCAATTCTTGTTGGTTCGTCAGTCGGAGCGTTAGTGGCTATGCTTTACGCTGTCGGATATACCTCAGAAGAACTCGCCGAAGTTTTCCTTTCCGTAAATTTTGAATTATTCAGAGATATTTCGCTAGGATTTAATCATAAATTTGCACTGAGCAAGGGGGAAGTTTTCCTAAATTGGCTAAGAGAACTCATTGAAAAGAAGTATTATAAGGAAAAATATGTAGAAGGCAAGAATGAACCCGTAAAATTTTCAGACCTTGAAAAGGATTTGATAATCATTACAACAGATATGTACACTTTCAAATGCAAGGAGTTTTCGACCTTTGAAACCCCTGATTATGAAGTTGCAATGGCCGTTAGAATTTCTTGCTGCATGCCGGGCTTGATGCGAGCTTTTAATGTCGGAGACAAACTCTTGGTCGATGGGGATTTAATGAAGGGAAAACCGATGTGGCAACATTCCCCGAACCTTGCCGACACAAACGACAGAATTCTGGAAATCAGACTTGAAGGCGAATTTTTAGGTACAGATGAAAAGGTTGCGGAATATGTAAACGGCATGTACTCCTGCATGACATCAACAGAAACCGATTTTATCAAAAAATTATACGGGAATTCTGACAAATACGATTATTTGGTTATAAATACGGGAAATGTCGTTGTTGTGGATTTCAATTATCCGAGCGAAAAACGGCAGGCTATTATTGACGAAGGCTACAATCAGACGAAAAAATATTTTACTCAAACGTTAATCGAGAAAAAACAAAAAATCTTGGCATGCTATAAAAACATTTTGGAAAAATTGGAAAAAATTTATTTCTTTTTGCGACAGAGCAAATTCATGCCTGCAAAAAATGCAACCTCAGAACTTTTCATATACCTTGCGGAAGCACGCAAAATTATGGACGAAGAGGTCTATCATTCAATAAAAATGTTCCAAAAATTTCTGTTTAACAACGTAAAATCAGGCTTGCTGGGCAGAGCCACCTGTACAAACAGACAAACCATAACAAACTCGTTATTTTCAATAATTACGGACTTAGAAACCCGAATAGAAAAAATGGAAGAATATTTAAACAAATTTTCTAATTGACAATGAGAAAATTTTGAGATAACATAAAAACAAGGAAGGCGTACGTTTCGGTGTGCTGACCGTAAGAATATTGAAAACTAAATAAACAGATTATAACGTGCTCCAGTGGCGGAATCGGTAGACGCGTTGGACTTAAAATCCAATTGGGCGTATAACCCAGTGCCAGTTCAAGTCTGGCCTGGAGCAATTCTTTAAAAGACTCTCTTCGGAGGGTCTTTTTTATTAATAAATTACGATAGCACAAAATATAGGAATAATAAATATAGTAAAAAAGCAAATGTGGCAATTATCGAAAATATACCTATAATTTGCAAGAAAAAGATTAATTTTGATTTCAAAAATTCATTATTTTTTATTTTTTACTATATTTATTATTC
>SFZC01000120.1 GCA_004558955.1 bacterium
TCTTCAAAAAATTCTAAAATATCTTTGGAATACTCCAACAACTGACTTTTTGACTTATCCCCATAAGGCATGTGCAAGGTATCGCCGTAATATATAAAATTTTCATTCGGCAAAATCTGTTTAACTTTATTCAAAACCGTCAAACCGCCAACTCCTGAATCAAAAAAGCCTATCGGGGAATTATTGTTATTTTTGCTATTTAAGGTATTCATGTATTCCTTCCGCTATTGCTTTTGCCGTAGCCTGTTTTCGGCTCTCTGATACTAACTGAGCACGTTCTGCCGTATTTGAAATAAATCCGATTTCTATAAGAATTGCAGGTGCTGTAGTATGGTTTATAACATAAAACTTAGATTTGAACAAGCCTCTATTATTCGCTTTGATATTATTTAAAAGCGAAGCGTGAACGGTTTTGGCAAGTTGCAAACTGTTATCTTTGTAATAATGGGTCTCTAATCCGTTCGGAGATTCCGCATTGCTTGAGTTAACGTGAATACTTACAAAAATATCAGGTGAAATATTTTCACTAATCGTAACTCTGTCCTGTAATGATACAAATTCGTCCTTATCCCTTGTCATATAGACGTCATAACCTTTTTTCACAAGCAAATCATAAACTTTTTTAGAAACATCAAGAGTTATGTTTTTCTCATAAATTCCGTTTCTTGTTGCACCACAATCGGACCCGCCATGACCGGCATCAATTACAACAACCTTTTTGCTGTTGTCTTTTTTAACAGGAGTAATAACAACAGACGGAACTGTCACTACAGGTTCTTCCACCTTTTTAACTACCGGCAAATTAACTGTTTGAGAAACAATTTTCAGCCTCAAAGTTTTTCCGTCATTACCGGCATGAAGGTCAACAACATCACCTTTTTCTAATGGCAATGAAACTTTTATCCCCCCACCTGTCAATGAGGTAATTCTTGCCCCGTTAAAGACTTTTGAGTTTTTTAAATTCAAAGTTGAAGATTTTTCCGCATTGTAAAAATAGAAATCCATACTTGAGGAATTTCTGTCAATGGCATAAACAACAGGTTTTGTGAAAATAAACTTGTCATAAACTGTCTTTGTATTCGCAATTTCTTCAACCAAATTATCAAATACGGATTTTTGCATAGATACAAGCGGTCTTTTATCTGTCACACCGTCCAAAAATTCAATATTTTGCCCGTCAGAAGAAATCACAGGAAAATATTTGTCGGCATATTTACTTGAAATAACGATACGAGCCGTTGTTTTGTCAAATTGACCGATTTTGACGGTTTCGGTTTGTGTTATATAAAGTTCCTTATTGCGAATTGACGGATTAACAATAGTGTTCGGTATATCAAAAACAATTCTTTGAGGATTAGATAAAGTGAAAGGTTTTGTCAAAGTAACCGCACCAAACCCGTTGACCCGAACAACTCCGTTTTTAACATTCAAATTATCAATATAATATTTTGACTGCAAAAACAATTCCTTCTTAGTTAAAATATAATTTTTCTCTTCCGTTGTTGCTCCCAACTGAAAAGCCGAATTAATTTGACTGATTATACTGTTATTAGCAATTTGTAAAGGGATTTGAATACCTGAAGTTTCTAAAAATTCCCCGACCGAAGACATCGCATCAGCATAAACATGTTGGAAGTAATAATTTTGAATTTGTGCCGTACTAAAACGAACAAACAAAGAATTATTCAACTTTTTCAACTGAATATTCTTAGGATTAAATCCGTCATTATATGACATCGTAACCCTTACCACATTAGGCTCAACCGAATGTTGTTTCACCAAAACTTCTTTTATATTATTAGAATTGATAATCAAATCCTGAGCAGGAATTTTCAACTCTGCCGGATTTATATCAAAATAAGCCTTATGCTCCTGTTGGTCAACATACAACTTAGGGACTTCATTAAACATATACTCCCCGTTGTCGTTTGAATTTATTGACAAAAAGGACATTGAATCATCGTAAACAACCGAAGTTATCCCAAAATCCGTAGCAAATACATTTCCCACAAAACATAGGATAAATGCAATTACACATAAAAAATTAATAATAAAACGTTTCATAAAATCTACCTGTTTAAATTATATAACTTTTAAAAAGAAAATCAAAAATGTTAAATAATTTAAAATTAAAAAATCCCCTTGAAAAATTTTTATGTTTAATGTAAACTTCAGTTATACGAAATGTGCGCTCGTAGCTCAGCTGGATAGAGCGTTTGGCTACGAACCAAAAGGTCGGGAGTTCGAATCTCTTCGAGCGTAATAAAGAGTTCTTGAGTTTCAAGGACTCTTTTTATTTTGTGAAACTTTTCTAAAATGGGTGACTTTTGGGTGACAAAACAAATTTATAAATTTAGTTGACAACTTATCGTTCCCCTTATATTTTCAAAGTTCAAAAGTCAATTATCGGTACTTTTTCACAGCGCTTTAAAACAAACTTTCCTTTTGATAAACTTAAACTTAGAAAGGAGTATTTATATGAAAATTTTAATGCTCAATGGAAGTTCAAACCTAAAAGGTTGCACATACACCGCACTTGAAGAAGTCGGAAAAACACTTAACACTTACGGAATAGACTATGAAATTTTCCAAATTGGTGCCGCTCCAATCAGAGATTGCATAGGGTGCGGAAAATGTAAAGAAACAGGTAAATGTATCTTCAATGATGACAAAGTTAATGAATTTGTCGAAAAATCAAAAGAAGCTGACGGTTTTGTTTTCGGCACACCTGTTTACTTCGCTCACCCGAGCGGAAGAATTTTATCTTTCTTAGACAGAGCATTTTATAGCAGCGGAAGTCAGGGAATTTACCAATTCAAGCCTGCCGCTTCAATAGCAGCGGCAAGAAGAGCAGGTACAACCGCCTCTCTTGATGTTATAAATAAATATTTTACAATTCGTCAAATGCCCGTAATAAGTTCTACCTACTGGAACATGGTACACGGCAACAAGCCTGAAGAGGTTTTGCAAGATAAAGAAGGTTTGCAAACAATGAGAAATATTGCTCATAACATGGCTTGGATATTGAAATGTATTGAACTCGGCAAACAAAACGGGTTAGAGAAACCAAAATTTGAAACGGGCGAAAAAACAAGTTTCATCAGATAACGCATTAAAAAGAGGTTTAGAAGAAAAGCCTCTTTTTTGTAAATTCTTCTTCACATAACCCGCAAAAAATATTATTTACGGACTTTATAATAAAAAAACAAGGGGGAAATATGAACGTTACACCGATAAACAATACTACAAACTTTGGAATGGCAATTAAACTGGACAATAGTGCAAATGCGATAATTAAAAGGCAAACCTATAGAGCCTCAGAAACTCGCTATGAAAACTTTTGGAACGAATTAAACAGATTAGTTGAAGACCAAGAACACAATCCCGTTGACATCGTAATAAGAAAATGCAAAAACAGAAAAGCATTAGCTGCTGATGTCTTCGATAACAGTGAAGAACCGTTAAATACCGTGACTTTCACTCAAAGACTACTCAAACCGTTTGGGTTAAAATTCTTGAAAAAAGCAATAAAATCAGCAAACAACATCAACGATATTAACAGAAAACTTGATAAATTGCCTAAATACGATGCAAATATTGCCGCAGAAGCAATAGAATAAAAAAAGGACAAACTTTTGGAAATAAATAATTCTATAAATCCACCGACTTTCGGGTGGGTTTACCCAATGCACACAAACATATTAAAAGAAGCCGCAAAGACATTGCCAATAGACGACAAGATTCTGAAAATAATGTCAAAATCAGTACAACAACCCGATTTTGATGAGGCTTTTTTGTTTTGGCAAAGACATTTTTATTACCCGACCCAAAAGAGAAAAAGTTTCCTTGATTTTACAAGAACTCACAACGCAAAACAAACTTATCTGAAACATTTGCGAGAAATGGACGAAGATATAAAAAATAAGGCTTCCGCTACTGAAATTTTTGACAAAGCAGGACGAGCTTTGCATTATTTACAGGATATTACCCAACCCAACCACACGGATGCGGGCGGAATTATAGCAAAAGCATTGGATAGAAAAGCATTAAGGCAATTTGAAATAGAAACACTCGATAAGCAACATGAAATTTTTGCAACAGTAAACCCAATTACTCTTCATTCTAAAAATTTTGAAGATTTGTTTGATATGACCTTGCAAATCTCGCACAAAAATAAAGTTCCGACAGAAGAAAACAGAACAGAATGGACCATTATCGCACAACGTGGAGTTACTAATGCCGTAATGGCAACTAAAAAATTTTTGGAATTACTGACTGAAAACTTAATTAACTCAAGATAAAAAATGAAAACAGCACAAATTACATTTACCGGCATTCCGCCCAAATACGACAGAATAGACAAGTTCATTTCCCGCTCGGGACAACCTCAAAAAGACGACTTTGCGTGGCTAAAATCTCAAGGGGTAACTGATGTTATCAATTTTAGACGTAACAAATCTGCAAATACGGTCGATTATCCACATTCTCGTATTGAGTTTTATATCTTCCTGTTTAATATGCCGTCTGCATATTTAATGAATAAATCGTTTTCAGGCGGTACATTGAGCCGAGTTGAACTTTTTCTGCGACACCTTCAGTATCAACAACTATCTGCTCACCCCACCAACCTTTTTTCTGAAGAGTCTGTTTAAGTTCCTTTGAAAATTCTCGGAATGTTTTCCCTTCAGTTAATGCTTTTTCAAGAGCAGAACGAATGTCTTTTAGTATGTCCTCTCTCATTGCTTTTGCGACTGTGAAAGATTTTTTATGTGCATCTTGCCATAATTCGTACCAGTCCCAAGTAAACTTATTGTTTTTGTTTTTAAAGTATTTAATAGCCATCGCAGGAGCGAGTTTAAATAATGATTTTAATTGAATCATCAGTAGCGTACCCCCAAGAAGTCTAAAACTTTGCCACAGCCTAATTGGTTGATACAATAATCGTGCAACTTTGGATGTGTTTCTCTCATTTTTTCAAATTTATTCGGGGATTTTTCACGATGAACACCAAACATACAAAACATACATCCTGTTTATTCAAATCACCTTCAGTCATGAATTTAAATAAATTTTCTATTTGAGCCTGTCCGGGAATGAGCTTTACTTCCCGTTGATCCGATTTCGGTTGTTAAGGTTTGACCGAGAATTGCTTTAGATATTGGCAAGTTCAAACTGCTTAATATGTTTAAATTCTCTAATATCTTTTATTCTTTTTCCTACAAGTTCACTTATTGAAGACATTATAATTCCCCCATTTATTAAGTATACTTAATAAGGGGTTTTATAAAAGATTAAGTTATATGTATAAATAGCCTATTTATATTTGATTTTTTATCATTTTTGGGGTTAACTTAATCATATATTTAACATTAATTGTCATAGTAAATACAATTAAAATAATAAGTCAGTTGTATGGAATGGAGCTGTTATGATACGTTGTACTAAAAACAAGAAGTTGAGAAAGTATAAATTAATAACAATA
>SFZC01000002.1 GCA_004558955.1 bacterium
GCTTTTATACCTGTTCTTTCCGCCCCGTGAACAACATTTGCCAATGGTTCGCAAAAGGCAGCCTCATCAAAACTCAAATCTTCAGGCAAAATTAACATATTTCTCTTAACAATTCTTGCCGGAACAGTAATATATTGAGCATACGCACCGTTCAGCAAATTCAAATTTTCACAAAGATTATATTCACCTTTTCGACAGAAAAAGCACTCTCCGCACGGTGCCGAATTTGCAGCAACAACCCTGTCACCGACCTTAAAACCTTCAACTCCTCGACCGAGTTTTGAGATAATTCCGGCAAATTCATGCCCAAATCCTGACGGAACTTCTTTTATCAAAACAGGGTGACCACGTCTGAAAGTTTTTACATCAGTTCCACAAGTCAGAGCCGACATAATTTTCACAACAACTTCACCTGCTTCGGGCGGTTTGACGGAAACCTCTTCAAACCTTATATCTTTTGGTGCATAATATTGAATTGCTTTCATTGTTTCCATAATTTTAACCTTCTTATTTAATATTTAACTTCCTTTTTAATTCACTTTCAACGTCATCAAAAACGCTTTGCCAATTTCTATCCTCATTTTGTCTGAAAATTTTAACACTGTCATACCAATCACATTTTGACAAATCCACATGCCAACGCCAATTATAAATATAAGGCAACAAAACCCAACAAACTTTATTCATAGCACCTGCAAGGTGAACCAACGAGGTATCATTTGAAATTATCAAATCCATATTTTCAATAGCCCCCGCAGTATCAGAAAAATCCCCAAAGGTTTCGCCAAGATTTATAACGTTATATTTATTTTTAATTTTTTCAAACTCTTCCGAACCGTCAAAGGTTTGGAAAGAATAAAACTGAGTGTTTGGCAACTCAAAAAGCCTGAAAAAGTCTTCCACCTTCAAAACCCGTTCAATATCGTAATGCGTATTACCTTGCCATTTTATACCAATTTTGAATTTATCATTTTGACAAAATTCCTCTTTGTATTTTTGTATTTTTTCAGAACTTGCCTTTAAATATCCGCAGTCATGCCCGACAAAAACTTTGTCACCGATACAATTCAATACATGCGGAATACTCAAAAACGGAAGATGATAATCAAAATATAATTCTTTTTTATAGTCAAAATTTTCAATAATTTCCGCTCCGTAAGAATTTTCTCTAAATAACGGAGCAAGTTCTTTTTGCGGTTTTATAATAAGTTTTTTACACATTGAAGTCAAAATCGGCACATAGCGATAAAACATCAACAAATCGCCAAATCCCGCTTCATAATAAGTAAAAAGCACTTTACCTTTTAAATCTTCACCTTTCCACTCGGGTTTTAATTTCATCATTTCAGGATACAATTTTTCTTGAGAAAGAATTGCACTTTTTTTACATAAACGAGCCTCAAAATCCGCAAAACCGTTTTTGTAATCCTTAACCTGCATATACGCAAGCCCGAGGAAATAAGTAGTTTCCCAATCGTCAGGTTTAATTTCCAACGCTTTTTTATAGCATTCAATCGCACGATAAGGTTCGTTGTCGTTAAACGCCAAATAGGCAAGGTTATAATAGGATTCATACCCGTTCGGATTAACTTTTAAAGCCTCAATATAAGTATTTTTTGCCTCTTCCCATTTTCTGAGATTTTTATAACCCATTGCCAAATTGAACAAATTTTCATAAGTATGATTAACATTCACAATATCTTTGTACAAATCGACAGCGGGTTCAAAATCCCCTTTTTCCAAATAAAGCTTTGCTAAATTTTCAAGATAATACAATCTCGGCTGAAGAGAAATCGCTTTTTTTATACAAATTTCTGCCTCTAAAAAATCATTTTTTTGAAAATTCAAAACTCCTAACAAGTCCCAAACTTCTGCATTTTCAGGTTCTGATTTTAAAATTCCCATATACAAATTTTGAGCAACCTCAAAATTACCCGACTTATGATTTTCAAACGCTTTATTAAAGATTTCGGAATGTTCTGTCATAATTTCATCCTTACAATGTAATTCCTAAAAATTTAAACATAAAATTTATATGCAAAATGTCGTGCTGAATAATCAAACCGACAAGCGAACTTGCGACAATCAAAATTGCTACAATTATTGCCGTATCTTTTTTATCATTATTTCTTGTCAATAAAATCAACAAACCTAACCCCCCAGATGAGGACAAGCCCGCAATCAACGAACCGAAACTGATAGTATGTTTCAAATATAAAAGTGTCAACATTACGGAAATCGCACAATTCGGAATCAGTCCGATAAGCGAAGCAATAATCGGTTGTAACGGAGAATCAATCAAACAATATTTTGCCAACACTTCCTCTGTTCCCGCAACGGATAACACATAGCCTAGCCCTATTGAAACAATTAAAATAAATATAAAAATATTAAACGTATGTTTCAACGGATGAAACCACAAATCTTTTACAGGCGAATTTTCCGCAAGGTTATGATGACAACAACCGTCTTCTTCTACAGGTTCTTCAGCCTTTTGTAACGGTTTCGGGTCATTAGCCTTGTAGGTAAAAATCAAATCCACAAGATAACCGACAATTATCGCAACAAAAATTTTAATCAAAAGAATCGGCAGAACGATGTACGCTTTTGAAGGTTCGGAAATCAAAATCGGAATTGCCTCGTCAGATGTGGCAAGATAAACCGATAACAAAGTACCACGACTCAAAATTCTTCGTGAATACAACGTACTTGCTATTACCGAAAATCCGCATTGAGGAATTGAGGCAAACAAACTTCCGAATAACGGACCGATTTTCTTCATAAAAAACACAAATAAATGACGCTTTTTTGTAAAATAAATCTCAATCCATTCAATAAAAACAAACATTATGAACAAGAACGGAACCAGATTTAAACTGTCAACAAGAGCATCTTTCAAAAAATCAGGCAACCAACCTATCGGTTCAATTATATGCTCAGGTAAATTAAATATATAATTTATACTTGAAAATATTGATGACATTATGCTCATTTTAAAATCGCTCCTTTATTTAAGCAAAAAGTTTTATCATCGGAATAGGCAAACTGCAAGCCAAACACCCTACAACAATTCCGACAATCAGTAATAAAACAGTAATCATAAATGTATCCGCATTGCGTTTTTTATTTTGTGCGGCAACCGTCAAAAGTCCGATACCGGTTGTTGTAACAAGTCCAGCAAGTAAAGCAGGAAAACAAATTACACCTTTAACATAAGCCACCGCTAAAAATACCGAAGCCGCACAATTCGGAATTAGTCCGAAAATTGCACTGCCGACAACTTGAGATATCGGGGAATTTATTTTTAATAACCCTGCAACCGCCTCTGCACTTCCGTAAGTGTTCACAGCCGAATAATACAATGCCAACGCAACTATGGTAAAAAACAGAATATTTACAGTATGTGTCATCGGGTGACCGAGCCACCCGGGCAAATCCTGTATTGTTGTTATTTTGTGGTGACAACAACCGTTTTCGTTAAGGTCAACATTGACTGCATTCGGGTCTTCCGTTTTTTTCTTCATAAAAATTAAAGTCGAATCAACAATTAACCATGCCAAAAGTCCGACTATAATTTTAATTACAATTATCGGAATTAAAACATCTGTTCTTGAAGGGTCTAAAAACAATATCGGATAAGCATCATCGGAACAGGAAATAAAAAACGCTAACAAAGTTCCTCTGGTGATAAGTTTTCTTGCGTAATAAGTTCCTGCAATGACCTGAAATCCGCATTCGGGAATTACCGAAATAAACACACCGAACAAAGGTCCGAATTTTCTAATCAAATTAACCAAAAATTTTATATTTTTCATAAAAAATCGTTCTAAAAGTTCAATAAAAAAATATAAAACTATCAAAACCGGAACAAAATACAAACCTTCAATTATCGACTGTTTGATATAATCGGGGAATATCGGAATTTGCTCAATCAAAAACTTTGGTACCGCTAAAAGTTCTTGTAAATTCTTGATTATCTCTTCCATAAAAAATCCCGCCTATACTGTTCCAAAATAATTTTATCACAAGTTTGTCAAAATTTCCGACTTTTAACAAAAAAAAATACCGTTTACAAATTGATTATAAAAAATTTTGTCATATACTGAAATTGCTATGAAAAATACACGACAAACAAACATAAATATCCACCGAGATGCATGGGTAGAAATAAACATTTCAAATCTTGAACACAATATTAAAGAAATAAAATCAAAAATTCCGCAAGGAACAAAACTTCTAGGAGTGGTAAAAGCTGATGCCTACGGACACGGTGCAGTTATGCTTGCTCCAACGATTTTGGCAAGCGGAATTGATATGCTCGGAGTTGCATCTATTGATGAAGGTGTTGATTTAAGAGAAGCCAATATAAATTGCGAAATTTTGGTACTCGGTGCTGTTCCGGTTTGGGCAGTCGAAAGTGCCGTTAAAAACGACATAAGCATTGCAATATTTTCACAAGGACACATTCAAGCCTGTGAACAAGCCTACAAACGTACGGGTAAGAAACCGAAAGTTCATATCAAACTGGATACAGGCATGAACAGAATCGGAATCAGAACAGAAGAGGCAATTAAGTTTATTAAGGAAGTTCAAAGTTGCGGTTTTATTGACTTACAAGGGATTTTCACTCACCTTGCGGCGGCAGAAGAATATGACAAAGCGCAAGAACAAATCCGCAAATGGAACTCTGTAATCGACAACGTGAATACTGACGGCTTGTTGTTACATATTTTAAATACGGCAGGAAGTATTTGTTATAACGTTCCAAATTCAAATATGAGAAGAATCGGAATTTCCTTGTACGGACTTTACCCAGATTTTCCTGATATTGAGTTTAAAAAACCTGATTTAAAACCGTTGATTTCGTTAAAAGGTCGTATCGTAAATATTCACACTGCAAGAAACGGCGAAGGGGTAAGTTATTGTCACACCTTCACGGCAAAAGGTGACAGAATTATTGCAACCGTTCCAATCGGCTATGCTGACGGAGTTCCAAGACTTCTTTCAAATAAAATAAAAGGAGTTTTGAACGGAGTTGAAGTTCCGCAAGTCGGAAATATTACAATGGATCAAATGATGTTTGACGTAACTGACGCAAAAGCAAACATTGGCGATATCATCACACTTTTGGACGAAAATCATTCTATTGACGAATGGGCAAAAATATTACACACAATTAACTACGAATTGACTTGTCGTCTAAAAGTAAGACTACCAAGAGTTTACACAAGATAAAAGGAATTGACGGTATGGAAAATTTTGATTACGGAATAATTGGCGGCGGACCGGCTGGCTATACGGCAGCCTTACACGCAGCAGCAAACGGACATAACGTGATTTTATTTGAAAAAGATGAAATCGGCGGAGCGTGCCTGAATCGTGGCTGTATTCCAACCAAAACCATTTTACATTCGTCTGAAATTTTTGCACAAATTTCAAAAAGCGAAGAACTAGGAATTGTTGCTAATGACGTAAATATAGATTTTCCAAAAGTTATGGAACACAAAAATAAAGTGGTCGAAAAACTCCGCAAAGGAATTGAACTTGCACTGAAAAATGCAAAAGTTACCGTTGTAAAAGCTGAGGCAAAACTTTTGTCAAACACAAAAATTGCGGCGAATGACACGGTTTATTCCTGTGACAAAATAATTTGTGCTACGGGTGCATTTCCACGAGTATTGAAAGGTTTGGAATTTGACGGAGAATTTTTAATTTCTTCAGACGATATCTTGAGCCTTGAAACCTTACCTAAAAGTCTTCTCATTGTCGGCTCGGGGGCTATCGGCCTTGAATGGGCGGGAATTATGTCAAATTTCGGAGTTGAAACAACTGTACTTGAAGCTGCTCCACATCTTTTGCCTATCGCAGACCTTGAGGTTTCAAAACGTATTGAAAGAATTTTCAAAACAAAAAAAATAAACTTTTTCACAAACACAACTATTCAAAAAATTGAAAATAAACAGGTTACGCTGTCAAACGAAAAAGTTTTATCACCTGAAAAAATCCTCGTAGCAGTCGGCAGAGTTCCAAATTCGACAGAAAAACTTGACGGAGTAAAATATATCGGCGATGTATCAGGACAAATCCAACTTGCTCATTTTGCAATAAAAGAAGCACTTGAAGAGGTTTCAAATATCACTTTCCGCAAAGATTTAACACCGAGCGTAATTTACGGCACACCTGAAGTGGCATGGGTCGGAAAAAGAGAACAGGACTTAGAAGCAGGAACTTATAAAAAATCAATGTTTCTGATTTCAGCACTCGGCAAAGCGAATTGCGACAATGCAACTGACGGATTTATCAAACTTTTGGTTCAAGAAAATAAAATTGTCGGAGCTCATATTGTTTCAAATGAAGCATCTTCACTTCTTCAACAAGTTTTAATCGCTATTCAAAATAATATTTCCGTTGACAAAATGAAAGAAATTTGTTTTGCTCACCCGACTTATTCTGAAGGAATTTTTGAGAGCCTGTTCCGCATAAATTAAAACAATAGGATAATTGCAGAAAATAAATTTATAAAATAGAATTAAATAATGGCAAAAAAAATATTAGAAATTAAAAATTTAGAAGTTGAATATCAATCAAAGAAAAATATTTTTGGCGGAGTAAAAACTGTCCATGCGGTAAACAATGTTTCACTTTCAGCCGACAAAGGCGAAATCCTTGCAATCGCAGGAGAATCAGGTTGCGGCAAATCAACACTTGCCAAAGCAATTATGAAACTTGTCGAAATAAAAAGAGGGGAAGTTTTTGTAAATAATCAAAATATTATAGAAGAATCAAATAACAAAAATTTTTACAAAAGCATTCAAATGATTTTCCAAAACCCTTACGCAAGCCTAAATCCGAAGATGAAAATCAATCAAATTTTGAGAGAACCGCTCGAAATTAATACAAAATTATCAAAAGAAGAAATAAACAAAATAGTTTTAGAAAAAATCCACAGTGTCGGGCTTGATGAAAGTTGCCTAAATCTTTATCCACACGAATTTTCAGGAGGTCAAAGACAAAGAATTGCAATCGCAAGAGCTCTAGTACTCAATCCGCCGATAATCATTGCCGATGAGCCCGTAAGTGCGTTAGACGTGAGCATTCAGGCTCAAATTATAAATTTATTGAAAGAATTAAAGAAAAACTTTAATCTTACCATTTTGTTTATTTCGCACGATTTGAGCGTAATCAAATATATTTCTGATAAAATCGCAATAATGTATTTGGGCGAAGTTATTGAATTTGGAACAACCGAAGAGATTTTTTCAAATCCAAAACACCCATATACAAAGGCGTTGCTCGGTGCTGCTCCACAGCTTAACGAGAAAAATTCAAGAGAAAAAATCAGCCTGAAAGGTGAACTCCCGTCACCTGAAAATTTGCCAAGCGGTTGCAAATTCCATACAAGATGTCCGTTTGTTATGGGAAAATGCAAAAATGAAATGCCTCAAAATATTAATT
This sequence comes from bacterium, assembly GCA_004558955.1. Taxonomy (GTDB): domain Bacteria; phylum Cyanobacteriota; class Vampirovibrionia; order Gastranaerophilales; family Gastranaerophilaceae; genus Zag111. Next base: position 7,456 of record SFZC01000002.1, read on the forward strand.
TTTCAAATGTACATTTTTGTAAATGTTTTTTATATGAATAGCAAAAATTTTTATTCATAAATTTTAAAAGAAATATGATAAAAATTAATATTAACAAAGCAACATCCTTTTTACCGCTAAAAAAAGTTAACAAAGCGGAACGAACAGCAGCAAGAAGATTAAAACTTGCACAAGGAATGAACGACCAATTCTGTGACTCCGTACTTTCAAATATGGACGACGGGAAAATTACCTTGCCCGCCTTTGTAAGATTGCTAAAAAAAGCAACAGGAGCAAAAATTGACATCAAAGGCACCAGATTATATACAGGACAAGGAATAGTTACCCACAAAGTAGATGCCGCAAACCAAATGTCAGGGTACGTTTTGGGAATTCCTTTTGCTTACGGTCAAAAATTCATCAATATGTCAACCCTGAAACGTGCGTTAAAATATACACAAGAAATTTTCACGGAAATCACAAACCCGAAAATTCACGGACGTATGGTATCAATGTTTAACAAAGGGTTTGACACAACAAAAGTTGTAATATTTTTAAATGAAAAAGTAAAAATAAAAGGCAAATTATTGAAAAAAGATTTGCAAGCCTTTTTGAAACCGATGTCAATGGAAGAAAAGATTGACAATTTGCAAGCCCTCAGATACGGAATTATGCACGCACAAAATTGTGATGAATTTTCAAAACATTATATGAAGAAAATGAATGGCGACAGCCGTTTTCAGGGAAAATTCGGGGAAGATTCCATAAATGATACTCGTTTTCAATACCCTGAAAAACTTGAAATGGTAAATCAGGAACTTGCAAAAACATTACAAAAGGCTAGAGCAAAAAAATAAACTCTGTGTTATAATCAGTTTATGGAGAAAAAAGTTATAACAACAAACAGAAAAGCGTTTCACGACTACACTATTTTTGAAAAATATGTAGCGGGAATTGTTTTGACCGGAACTGAAATTAAATCTGTCCGTAAAAGTGCAATAAACTTGAAAGACAGTTTTTGCAAAATTGAAGACAACGAAATATTTTTATATAACTGCCACATTTCTCCGTACGAACAGGGGAACAGGTTTAACCACAAGGCTGAGCGGACAAGGAAACTTCTTTTAACAAAAAAAGAAATTCTCAAAATGCACTCAAAAATTAAAAAAGACGGTTACACCATTGTTCCATTGGAAGTTTTTATAGTAAAAGGGTTTGCAAAAGTCGAAATCGGTCTTGCAAAGGGTAAAAAGCTCTACGATAAACGTGAGAGCCTTGCAAAAAAAGACCAACAACGTGAAATTGACAGAAAAATGAAGTATTAAATTTTTTATTGTCGGCAAGCTATGCCGACCTACTTAAAATACCCGTATGCACAGGATTACTTACTAAAATTTCGTTATAATTTTTATCGGACAAGTTTAATTCCGAGTTCAGTTGTTCTGCAAAATACGTTCTATATTTATTTCTGTCTATCAATTCGGATTTATTCTTCTTCAGTCCTGAACCGAAATCACGATAATATCCGGCATGAATATTTGAATCCGGAACCTTCAAGACAAAGCCCTATTTTCTGAAAACTCGCCAATTCTTTTTGACAGCTTTCAAATCGGCTTATCTTTTTTAAAATTTAGCCTGAGATTTTGTAATATATCTTTACTAAAACGATAAAAAAGGCATTTTTAAACGCATAAAAAACTTTATTAATACATAAGGTAGGTAAAATTATGAATGTTCAACCAACATCGATTGGAAACTCAAACATAGACTTTTGGCTTTCAGGTAAAACTCCGTCACAAACTCAAATTACCCCAAAAGAAACATACGACAGCGTTTATTTCACCTCAGGTCTGAATGAAGATTTAAAAATCAACAAAGAAAAATCTATCGCAGGTCCTGTGTTTGACGGAATTTTGAACGACAAAAAGACCTCAATGAAAGTAATTACCGACAATGATATCACCTATTTGGAAGGCAAAATTGGCGATAAAAAACTTCGCCTTCAATCTGAAAATAACCACTATGTCGGAGATTACAACAGCGAACCGGTCGAAATGACCATAGATTACGAAAAGCCGTCAAAGTTTAGCAAATTTTACCATACAACACTTTTAGGACAAGCGTATCGACCTGATTATTTCAATATTCAAGGAAAAATCGGAGAGAAAGAATTTAGTTTGGCATTGCCAAATGCAGAAGTTCCAAAAGATGAAGATGTCAGAGATTTACTTGCGATAACCCTGTTTGATAACGGTTTGCAGGCAAGAACCTACAACAGTAAAATAGTGACGTTGTATCATTCAAAACTTGCAAAATCAAGTTACAAAAAGCATCAGGAACAGCGTGAAAAAATTATCGATGCAAATATTATGCCATTGGTTTCTCAAGCCTCAGGTCTTTTAATTGGTGCTATAATGACTGCCTTCATCGGCAAATTTATTAAAAAATAAAATTTTATTGCTAACTGATACAATTTCTTATAAATACCGCAAGAGCCTCAAGAAAGGTCTTTCTTGACGGAACATCACGTTCAGGCAGAATTTCAAAACCTTTTATCCTGTTGTTCCAATCCTCTAGCTCTTTGTCTGACAATTTCATATCAATTCCGACAGGGTGAGCTTCTTGCGGGAACAAAAAATGGCGTTTGCCTGTTTCCTTGATAGTTTCAAGCATTTCCTTCATCGCACTGCAATATAGAGATTTATTTCTGTCTAAATAGTATGTATCTTCTCGTTTTGAAATAATCGGGGTAATATTTCTGCGAGAAACACCTTTTGCCTGATATTCAGGCAACTCCGTAATCATATTCTCAAAATTATCAAGAGTTTTCAATTTAACATCAAAAGTCGTACGAGGTCTGAACCCCATTTTTGTATGAAAAACAACAGAAGGAACCATTGATCTCAACGGAATTTCTTTTATACCGAGTTTCGTTGCAAATTCACACGTTGCTTGAAGTAACCTGATTTGAGTTCCCGCCACTTCGTCATTATCGTTGGATTCTATAAATCCGAATTGCAAAGCTCGAGGCTTACCGTCTTTATAATCGGTAACTCCAAAACGTTTTGTCCCTAAAGTTTTATTATTTTCAAACGCTTTTAGTCGATATTCCCTTCGGTGGTCAGTACAAATATTTTTTCCGCAAATCAAAATATAATCAACAAAAGCCTTTATCGGATTACCCGTTTGCAAATCCATAACTGTCGTTTCGCCGGAATGTAAATGTTCAGGTCGAAAAGTATCCGTATATAAGGTATCCAAAGTCTTTGAATGCACGGAATCAGCGATTTCACGATAAGTCTTTGTGGTATTTTCAAACAAAACCTCAAGCGACCTTGCAGGGTTCATTTTTTTGTAAAATATGGGTAAATCAACTAGCATATTTCTAATAAAACCCGTAAAAATAAAATTTGCTATAATTATGAAGAAAATAATAGATTTATAAATATGTAAAAGTTAAGTTATTAGGAAAAAGTATTAGTATTATTGGGGTTTGTTGTCGCTTCCATGTCTAAAAAAATGTAATATAGAAAATATCCGATTTATCCTTTTCTTATCCTTGGAATTATCCTTTTTCCCAGTTGGTTTGTGAAAATTTGCCTCAAACTTGGACAGAGTTTGAATTTTTGTAAGGATAGAAAAAGAATAAAAACTTCCAAGAAGTGGTGGGAAAAAGTTTATTCAAAATTCAAATCAATTATTTCTTTAATATCTGTATTACTGCCCCAATTAATATCATAAAATTTATTTTTAACAAATTTATTAAAAGATGAATATTCCCAATCTTTTACGGATTTTGCATATCCATGTTTTACAGGGTTATAGTGGATGTAGTTTATTTGATTGTTTAAATCCTTTTCATCTATAATTGTATGCTCAAAATATCTTCTTTGAAATATACCTTTTTCACCCTTGTTTAAATAACCGTAGGTTGGGGTTTCTACCCCAACATTTATGTTATGAGAAAAGTAATATTTTATAGAAGTAATTATTTTAGGATAGTCCTTTATGTTTTCGGGATATAAAATCATATGAATATGTTCAGGTAAAACACAAATTGCAATGAGTTCATAGTTAAAATATTTTTTAGAGTTAATAATTGCTTGTTTTAATAAGTTAATATTTTGTATAAAAATCGTTTGCCTGTTATATGCTACTATAATTAGATGAACATAACCATTTTCAATAAATACTCTACGATAATTCATGCTCTTATTTTATAACCAATTATGTTGTTGGGGTAGAAACCCCAACCTACAAGCTTAGTAAGATAACCCTTTTGGTGCAAAAATTGCACCCTACAGACTATATATTATTTGTTTAAGTATTTTAATATTTCATTATAAACAGCAAGACGAGCTTCTTGTTCTTCTTCCTTCGTCGGATTTGACTTCATAACCTTTATATAATGCTCCCATATACCTTTTTCAACAAGATTTTTTTTGATATTTTTCATGTCATTTAGTGGTATATGTCCTTCAATAGTGAAAACTGCACCCGGATGGCGTGATATGTTACTTCCCTCGTAGCCACAAGACAAGCAGGTAATTTTACGAGGCAATCTGTAGGAATCCGGTAACCTGTCAACAAGTGTACCTTCTCCATCAGACCAAGAGTAATGCATATGCCAACGGTTATCTGCAAAAGTTGGTTGTACATCTTGGTAGCAATTATTATTTTTGAAAAAATCTAAATATTCACCATTCTTTTTTAGAGTCATATAACGTGCACCATAAGAGTCACTATATTCTTGACACGTTCCAAAATTTGCTAATGTATATTCACCTTTTTGTGGTGGTAATTTATATTTTTGGTAGTCTCTAGTAGCTTTTGGTGAAAAGAAAACTATATCACCGGTATTATCTTCGCAAATTTTCTTTTCAAATATTCCATTATTTTTAGCTCGAAATTCTGAAAGCAGATCATCTGCAGTTTGTTTTATATGTTGTTCAAAAATTTCTTTTTCTTTTAACCAACTAGTACGAAGTCTAGCTTGTTTAGCAGCTTCTTCTGCAGCTTTTTTTAATTTGTTTTCTTTAGATTTTTTTATAGGGTAATTCAGAATATCAATAAATTTTTCAAATAAACCTTTTGCAGGCTTGTTACAATTACCTAAAAAAGAAACTGTATCGCTTTTGGTGTCAAATTTATTAATTTTCATATTTGCTTTTATATTGCCATATGTTAGTTTTTGGTTATTCTGTTCAACATTACCTTTATCAAAATATGGTCTTACCGGATTCATTCTACGACGACCTCACATTTTACATTTTCCCATAGTATATAAACGTGTATCAATAAAAATAATTGCTTAGTCGATATACAATATTTACAATTCTTAATGAGTAAGTCGGAGCCGTGGTGCGTTGGTATTCATTCAGTCCAATAACTTGGAAATTTCTCATTATATCTGCCACATTTTCTCAAACGGCAAGTCAAATTATATTGAAATTTTTAATTTTAAGTGTAAGACATTTTAATTTTAAGTGTCTAGTTATATTTATTTAATTAATTTTATTGTTTGCTTATCGCTTACATTTATATAAAGTATTTTTGAAGTATATAATTGCTATATCATATTTATTTTGTTACAAAAGTTAATATATTCTAAAGTTTTTAATGATATCTTCCGTTAAATAGTTGGTATACATATATAGGTAATAATGTTTTGACGACACCAAATATTAACAATAAAAGTCAAGTAAATAACGTGAAGTTAAGTGCTTTCAAGGCTGGGACTAAGAAGTCACAGATGAAATCCAGTGCTTCTAAATCTGTATTTGATTCACTTGATACAAACAAAGATGGTGTTATTTCACAGAATGAATTAAAAGGTATTGTTAAAGGTAAAGTCAAAAATAAAGATGGTAAACTTGTAGAAAAAGAATATATAAAATTAAAAAATTTGGGAAACGGTCGTTCGCTTGTTATTGACTCAAATGGTAAACAATGGATCAGGGCGCATGATGGGATTATACTCAAATCCGCACATGACAATGCAAAATCGAGGGGGGGGACTTTTCCCGATAAAAAAAGTTTGGCTACAGCGAATTTTTTAGCAAAAGAATTTAACAGTGCGAAAAAATCGTTTGATGCACAAATGAAAAAAGACGGCTGGGCTGGTGATTTAGCTGATGGAATAAGTCGTGCTTGGACTTGGGCAACAGATTCAAAAAACAGTGCAAATTATGTTCGTGAAGATTTGAAAAATCAGAGAAAGAATGTCCAGGATTTACAAAAAGCTGCAAAACAAGGTCAAGCTCAATTTAATGCGAAGTTTAAAGAAATTTATGGCGTAAATTATAATCAGCAAGCCATGGATAAATATATGGCAGAACCGACTGAAGCAAATTACAAAAAAGCTTTCGGTTCAAAGGTTAAAAATATAAAAACAAGGGTTGATAAATATAATAAATCACAAGACACCGGTGCTGTTGCAGTGAAAACTACCACAAAAGTTACTGCTGGTGTTGCAATAGGTGTAGCAACAGGCGGAACGGGTTTTGTAGCTTTAGGCACAGCCGTAGCTGCAACTACTGCGTCATCTATTGTTATTGAAGAAACAGATGCATTGAAAGTTAAAGATGCAGTAACCAAGGGTAAGTTTGAATTTAGAGAAGGTACTGATCATAAAAAGATTTTCAAAGATGCCGCGTGGGATGGAGCTTCTGTTTTAGCAGGTGGTGCTGTTGGTAAAGCTACAGGAACTATAATTCAAGGTACAGGTAAAATGGCTGTTGCAGGTCGTACAGCAATGAATGTAACAGGTGATGTATCAATGGGTGCAGCACAGGAATATGCTGAAACAGGGCAAATTACGGCAATAGGGGTTGCTACAAATGCTGTAATGTCCGGTGTTGGTAGTGTGGTTACAAGCGGAGTTTTAACTAAAGGATATAAAGCTGTAAAAAAAGGCTTTGGTAATGTCGCAGATAACGTTAGTCAAAAATTTTCGACTAAAAAATCAAATATTCCGGAAATTTATTATGATTCTAATGGAAATATTTTTGCCGGTGGTGTAAGCGGTTCTTCTTCTGGAGGTGGTTTCTTTAGCAAAATTAAAAATAAAATTTCTGATAAGTTTAGTTCAGAAACACCTATGGAAAAACAAGTTAGAATTACAAATGAAGCAAAAACCCAAAGAGCAATTGATAGCGGACTTAATGACGCTATTGCTCAAGGAAAAGTTAATTCTGATATTCTTGACAGAATAAACGCACGTGGTTCAAATGCTTCAATTTCAGATTCAACAACAGGTTATGCTATTTCTGACAGGCTGATAGATGCTTTGGAACGTCAGAAAAACGGAAATACTTTTGTTACAAGATTAAGTGATAATGTCAATTTAAGCAATATTTCTCAGCATATTGAAAATGGCGGAGTTTGTTCGGTAAATGGAAAATTGTACATTAATAATAACGGTGAAGCTGTACATATACGAATGTCACAAAAAACATTTGATAGACTGTTTGATCCGATGAAACTTGCTACAATGTCGCAAGATGGTGGAACTCATATTTGTGTTGCAACTTCTCAAATAAATTCTATGCTTGAAACTCCGGCAGGACGTACTCGTTTGTTTACAATGCTAGAAGATACGGGTGATGGTATTAAAGTAAATCTTGCTAATGGAAAAAGTCCTATATTTTTCCCAAATGGCAAACCTGTAAAAATGCCGGGAAGATTTATGACCAATGCACCTGATGGTGTGCAGATGATTGAACAAGCATTTATGGCAAATAATATTAAAAAGTCTTCAACAGCACAGATGACAGATATTTCAACATTAAGTGCAGATAGTCTTGGAAAACAGTCTACTGAAGTTATGAATAGAAGGTCTACTGATGAGGCTGCAAGAGATATTGGCGGAAGTCGTCAAATATCATTCGCAACTCAAAAAGGCAATGCTTTTAAAGGTTTTACTTTTAAAGAAAATGTACGTGAGGATTTAGAAAAATTATTAAATGATTTTGTACCGGGGCAAGATGTAATGGTTTGCCACTGGGGCGGACATGCTAAATCTGTTGTTAATTATGATCCAACAACTCAAATTGTAACTTATCGAGACCCGATGAGTTCAGGTGTAGATACTCAATGTACATTTACTCAATTTATGAATAAAGGTTCACATGATTACGGACTACAAATTTCACTTCAAAAATCTTCACCGGTATCAGTATCGTCTATACCTAAGGAGCATAATGCTTCTACAGTTCCAACACCTCAACCAACGACAACACCTGAAGTTTCAGTGCCGGTAAGACCAAAAGAAGTATCTGTAACAACAAATACAAGTAACTTTGTTTCGAAAACTACAAATCTGACAAATAGTCCTTCGGTAGTTGCTCATACAGCTGATGGAGCACCTATTCGTGCAAGTGTTACACAAAGTAATGTAGTAATTATAAAAAATGGTAAATATACTCCTATTAAAATTCCAAAACCAGGAACTTCGGAAGCTATTCTAGAAACAAGTACTGATACATTTTTAATTATTAAAAATGATAATGGTAAAGTTTCAATTGTCACAAGTGAAACACCTGAGCTAATGCCAGCTTCAAATTCAACAACCCGAACTACAGCTTCTGCACAATCTCAACCGGAAGCTAAACCCGTTACAAGAAAAAGAGTTGAATTAACTTATGGTAATACTAATACTTCAAGGGTAAATACACCTGCTAATACGGTTTCTTCAAAACCAAAACCTGTATCAAGACCGCCTTTAGAAATTCCTGCAGGTGCAAAACTTATTGATACCGTTACAATAATGGGCAAACAATGCCGTAGAATACAAATGCCAAATGGTGAATTTTTAACAGAGTTTGGTGGTAAATGGAAAAAATTATGATAAAATTAATATGTTAATATATTAATTAATGGACTGTTTTATGACTAAAAACAATAATGGCTTCGATATTGAATATTTAGAATATAAAATTAAACAGGCACAAGAACATAATGAACCAATTGATAATTATGTTTTGCGTGAAATTTCCTGGTTACAGCAGCAGTTAGATATTTTTCTTGAAAAGTCGAAAGAAGAAGGTAAAGATATTGAAACAGATTTTGATATTGCAGAAATTGAAATTCGTCAGTATGCAGCAATGAAGCAGTTGGCACAAAAAATCAATCATCCTTGTGATATTTATGATGAAAAAATAAAACAGGTTCAAATAAGATTTTTTGGCGAAGAAGGTTATAAACAATTTTTTGGAGGGTAAGTTAAATTGTGTGGTGTGAACTGTACCCAAAAAAGTGGACAATGGAAATTTAAATTGTTTAATAGAAAGAAAGAGGTACAGAAAATGGCAAAACGACAAATCCAATTTACCCACGAGCAGATAGAAATCTTGCTCAAAAATCCAAATGTAGAAAGTATTAGCAGCCTGTAGATATTTCCCCTCACAATATAATTCATATATTTAAAGGTTGTATGCAGCCTTTTATACTAATATGATTGATTTATGCAGCAATTAGTACATAATAATATAATCAGCCAATTGAAATTCAAAGGTTATTGGCGTTCTTATCAGCAAAGAGTTTTAGATGAATTAGAATATCATTTAGATGACAACAAACTGAATGTTGTTGCAGCCCCTGGAGCTGGAAAAACAACGTTGGGAATAGAAGTTATTTTAAGATTAAAAAATCCTGCTTTTATTTTAGCACCGACAATTACTATAAAAAATCAATGGAAACAACGAATTTTGGATAATTTTTTACCATCCGATTTTAATTCTGATTTAATAAGTACAGATATTAAAAGCATTTCAGAAATAACGGTTTCTACTTATCAAGGCTTACATTCCCTTTACAAAAATATTGAAGAACGTGAAAAATTTATAAAACAATTAAAAGATTTAAATATAAATACATTGGTTCTTGATGAAGCTCATCATTTAAGAACAGAGTGGTGGGCGACTCTTAATAGTTTATACAAAGAATTAAATAATGAGAATTTCAAAATAGTTTCATTAACAGGGACACCGCCTTATGATGTTTCACCTGCGGAGTGGAATAACTATCAGTCATTATGTGGCCCTGTTGATGCTGAAATATCAATTCCTGAACTTGTAAAGGCAGGTGATTTATGTCCACACCAAGATTTAATCTATTTTTCTAATCTTACAGAAGAAGAACAAAAAATCATTTTTAATTTTGAAGAAAAAAGAAATGCTTTTTTCAAAGATATAAATGAACATTCAGATGTTTTGTATGCAATTGAGGGTTCTCCTTTTTTAACAAATTTAGATGATAATGTAGATATAATTTATAAAAATACAAATTTTACCATTGCTATTATTTCTTATCTTTTACACGAAGACGAACTGAATATGAACGCAAGAATTCTAACGGAATTTTTAGGTTTAACACTTGAACAAATTCCTAAATTTGATTATGAACAGGCAGAAATTTTATTCAACGGAATAATCGGAGAATTTAGCGAACAATTCAAAAATGTACCTATAATAAAGGGGAAATTGAAAGAGTATAGTTTAATAAATGCTAAAAAGGCAGATTTTACAGGCAAGGTGGATTTTAAAAAACTTTTTGCAAGAAGTAAAAATAAATTAGAAGCTATATATAATATTACTGATTTCGAGTTTAAAAACCTTGAAAATCAGTTAAGAGAGGTTATATTGCTGGATTATATAGGTAAAGGTGATAGCGAAGGTGTAAATATTTTATCAGTTTTTGATAAACTTCAAGATATTAAAACTAATTGCGGAATATTAACAGGTTCTCTTATTGTTATACCAAAAACTGCTAAAGAAGAATTGTATTCAATTTTAAATAATAGAAATATTGAATCTTCCAAAGTTTTAACTACAGAATTTAATGAAAATTATGTAAGGGTTGAAACATACGGAAATATTGATATTGTATCCATTATTACCGAACTTTTTGAAAATGGTTATATGAATATTTTAATCGGCACCTCTGCGCTTTTAGGCGAGGGGTGGGACTCTCCTTGTGTAAATACTCTTATAATAGCATCCATTGTCGGTTCTTTTATGTTATCAAATCAAATGCGAGGTAGAGCTTTAAGAATAGACAAAAATAATCCGAATAAAACTTCTAATATTTGGCACTTAGTATCTCTTACAAATAATGAGCAATCCCCTGATTTACAAACAGCGGAAAAACGATTTAATACATTTGAAGGTATAAGTTATAAAGATAACAAAATACAAAACGGCATGGAACGTTTGGGAATCAAGCAAAAGGATATTTGTTCGCTGAACTGTGAAACAATAGATAAAAAAATAATGAATTATGCAAAAAATCGAAATGATTTAAGAAACAAGTGGAATCAAGTTTTCGGTAAAAGCAATATTATAGAAAGTAAAATGGCTCCTCAAGTTTATGACGTCATGTTAGGTGAAAATACACAACAAACCATTATTTGCAATATTATACCGACGTGGTGTAACGGATTAATTCCGGTGATAGAAAATTGCAGTACGTCAAGAAAAAAAGTAAATCTGAATTACATTGAAAAATTGTTTTTAAAAATTTGCCATCATTTTAATTTTATATCTGATGATTATGAAAACATAATAAGTAACAATTATTTAATATATGAGCAGGAAAATAATCTTAAAAATTTGGCACAAAGTCTATTATATACAATGTGTGACTTATCAATAATAAAGACAAATTTTGATAATATGAACTTGGTCATTAACACAGAATTAAATTCTAAATTTTATATAACACTTTTCGGTTGCAATAATTACGAAAGAAATATTTTTATGAATGCATTTAGTGAAATATTTGCAATAAATGATAAAAATAGGTATATTTTAAAACAAGGTGAAAAATATATTGCCGTGCCTGAATGTATAGCAGGACATAATAAAAATGTAAAAACTTTTGTGAAATATCTTGAACAGAATAACGGATATTTTGATATAATATACACAAGAAATCCTAATAGCTATAAAGAATTATTAAAAGCAAAGTTCAATATACTTGATTATGGTTTCTTGAAACAAAGCAGAGTATGGATATAAGATGAGTTTATTTAAAAGAATTGAAAATATTATAAAAAGCAATATGAATCATAAAGAAGAAGATATTAATATAGATATGAATTCTTATGATGACATTTATTATAGCGATTCAAAAACAATTCCTAATAAAGAGAATCAACTCGAAAAAAAATACTATAAAATTTTAGAATTAGAATATGGAAGTGATTTTAACAGTATAAAAAAATCATATAAAAAATTGTTAAAAAAATACCATCCTGATTTGTTCCAAAATAAACCTGAAAAATTAAAATCAGCACAAGAAGTAACAAGACAAATAAATGAAGCATATACATATTTTGAAAGGAAGTTTTTATGAATTTACTAATTAGAATTTTAAAGTTTTTTCAATCAGAAGCACATGCACTTGTATCAAGATTTGAAGATCCTGTTAAACTTATAGAACAGGGGATTCGTGATTTAAAAAAGGATTTTGATGACTCAATGAAAAGTGTTGTACAAATAAAAGCAATTGCTATTGGTACAAAAAAAGAATTGGAAACGAAAAAACAAATAGCTGCAGATTATGAACAAAAAGCTATGATTCTGCTACAAAAAGCAAAAAACGGAGAACTTGATGAATCAGAAGCTGACAGACTTGCAGCAGAAGCTCTCAAAAAAAGGCAAGAAGCATTGAAAGAAGTGGAAAGATTAACTAATGATGCCAAAAATTATGATGCTTCTTTAGAACAAATGAGTAAAAAAATACAAGAATTAAAAAATAAAATTAAAGAATCCGAAAATGAATATAATTTACTTAAAGCTAGAGCCGCTGTTGCTAAAACAACTAAAAAAGTAAATCAACAGCTTTCGTCAATTGGCTCTGATTCAACTATGGCAATGATAGAGGACATGAAAACAAGAATAAGTGCCGAAGAAAATTTAGCAGAAGCATATAGAGAAGTTGCTTTAGTTGAAACGTCTGTTGATGATGAAATTAATAAAGCAATAGGTACTGATTTAGATGTTCAAAAATCATTAGCAGAAATGAAACAAAAATTGTTAGCAAATCCTAATAAACAAACCACGGATAATATTGATGATTTAAAGAAGGAGTTGGATTCTTAAATAAATTTCTTATTTAATCTACCATTTTTTCTCAAACTGCAAGTTAAATTATAACTAAAAATTTCTAAATAAAATTAAAAATGTCGGACATTTATTTTTAAAAAATTTCCCCTTATATAACCCTAAATTAATAATTTTTAATTTTAAGTGTCAGACATTTTAATTTTAAATGTCCGATTATAAAACGACAAAATTAAAATTTCTCGTTTTATGTGTATAACCTGACGGATAAATTTAAAAGAGGGAACATCGGTACAAATTAGGTGTTGTTTGAATTTGAGTTACTTCCCTGTTTTTAAGAAAAATTATCCTTTTTATCCTTTATTTATCCTTAGATTTATCCTTTTTTCCTGCTTGTTTTCGGGAAATTTGCCTCAAACTCCGACTTGGTGTAAATTTCACAAGGATAGAAAAAGGATAAAAATTTCCGAGTTAGTGGAATATATTGTTGACTTAGTTTTTGTTGGGCAGGTATGTCCAACCGACAAACCTACAACTTAAAATGGAGAATAAATAGAATAAATTATTCAAATCTATATACATAGCATGAATCAAATTTAATGAAATCATTATTTGTTTTTAAATCTTGATAAAAATCTTTTACCTGCTGTTGTTTTCCCAAATAATATGGTAAATGTATCATTTGATTATTCTTCAAAATCAATATTAAAGAATAAGTAGTGCTTGAGCTTGCACAACATCTTTGACTACCGCTTAATCTTTTATGTCTTTGAAGTTGATAATCAGTTATATCTAACCGATTGAATGAATATTCAAATGTATCCTTACTAAATCTGCCATTTGTTGAATACATTGTGCATATATTATTATAACATATTAATTTACTACAAGGTTGCACAAACAAATCCAGAAAAAGACCATAAACTAAAAATGCAAGGATTATTATAATTACTTTCTTTTTAGTAAAGAAAGTATTACTATTATCTAATGTTATTTTCATATTCTGATTATAGTATAAATACTTAAAATATGTAAGTTGGGCTTTTAGCCCAACAAAAATAACGTTGGGGTAGAAACCCCAACCTACAGCTACCGTCACAAATAAAAATTTCCCACTGCGACATCCTATGGAAAACCTCCGCAACTATATATTATAAGTAAACTGCAAAAAGTTACCCATAATATTTTCGTTCCATACCTGCACGTCCGACGGGATATCCGGCAAAGTGTCAGATGGAATAAGAATTTTAGTGGTTTTCCATATTATACATTATATTACGGTGCAAAAAATTGCACACTACCAGCTAACTGCAATTATTGGATTTTTTTATAACAATAATATCTTTGTCATATTTTTGTAAAATGCTACTATCTTTATTATTTGCAAATAACACAAAAAATATTAGTCCAATAGTGTATGCGAGTTCTATGAATAAACCTGTGTTAGTTAGATTTCCACTATCATCTCCGTAAAAATATAAAAGAATAAAAGGTAGTATAAACCAAAAAATAAAAGGAATCGCAAATACTTTCCACTTTTTATTTCCAGCAAGCAAGTCTACTAATTCCATTGACGATATTGGTCTGTAAAAAATAAAATCAGCCCCTGTAAAATCAGATGTTGCTTTAACCTTAATACGGTTATACTTACATCGCAGATTATTATCTAAAAATAGTGCTTTATTATAATCCGCAACTGCCGAATCTGCAATTCTATAATTGTTTTCAAAATATTTTCTTGTATTATTCAGTGTAATACTGGCTCTAAAAGCCGCTGCAGAATTTCCAACCCCTGCGGAGATTGCTAAAGGAATCACACTTAACAATAGTTTATTATTCAATTTTGTGAGACAAGCAATTCCCATTTTTGCCATAGCCCTAAAATAATATGCTTCAGCATCATCTTTTTTGGAATGGATTTGAACATCACATTGCTCAACAATTTTCATATAATTCTCTAAAGTCGCACAACTAAATAATTTTAAAATGTTTTTTATATCCATATGTTTATTTTAACTGTTTGCGCATACCCTGTCATCATGTATTTATTGTATAAAGCCGGTAGGGTGCAATTTTTTGCACCAAAATATAATGCATAATAAGGAAATTATAATTAGAAGTATAGTTTTATAAATTTGTAATCTTAAGCAATCGGGAAAGTGTTTAGCTAGTAGGTTGGGGTTTCTACCCCAACAATTATATTTATCATTTCATCTGACACATTTTCTCAAACTATAAGTCAAATCACATCTAGTTATAATAGGAGACCAAATACATTTCCTAAACACTCTATTTCAAAAAACGGAGAGGGTGGGATTCGAACCCACGGAAAGCTTATCGCCTTCACGGACTTTCGAGGTCTGCACCTTAAACCACTCGGACACCTCTCCTTACCCTCCCAGTATGACAGAAAAATAAAATTTATCAAATATTTTATCAACTTTTCAAAATCTCATATCCAAAGTTTTGCACTCTGCTTTGTCCTACCAAACAACACAAAGCCACCCAAACAAAAGAAAAACCTTATCATGCCTGCTATCAGCAGAAAGCTCTTTTTGTCAGTTTTTATTTTAGAATTTTACAAGTCAGACAAAATCTGCTCAACCTTGATTACACCAACACACAACCTCTCGGAAGAAAGCAGGAGTAAGGAGTATTTATCAGAAAAATTATCCTAACAAATTTTCCATAGTATTCCCGACATTATAGGCATCTTCTTCAACCCACAAGGTTCTGTTGGCTTTCCAATTTTTATTGGCTGAAACATAATTTTTATAGTTTTCCAAAGTGTTTTTAGCCATTTGGATTTCCTCTTCTGTCATGCTCGCCACACCTTTTGATTTTCCCAAACTTTCAGTGAAATCTTTTTCGGTTAATTTCATATTCTTTGGCTGGTTATATTCTACATATTTTACGGGAGCATAATTCCAAGTCGTAATTTTTTGTTTTGCGTGTCTTAATTCATGGTGAATTGTATTCAATAAACTTTTCTTGGGTTGTCCTGAATGTACGGTTACAACACAATATGGAGTAGTCGTTCCGGCAATTTGACCAATATTAGTTCTCGGCAATTCCTTCATTCTTAACGCAAATAACCCCGGAACATCCGCCAATCCGTAATTATTCTTTGCTTCGGTAAACAATGCCTCCGCATACGCTTCTTTCGTTCCTGTAACGCCTAATTTTTCGATTTCTTTATAGCGATTTAGAATTTCTTTTGTTTCTTTTTCCGTCAAATCTTTACGCAAGAAGACATTTTTAAAAGTTTCCGTAACCTGTGGCAAATCCTGCTCAAGTTTTGAAAATTTTGCATCAATAGCTTCAAAAGCATGTGTAATTTCGCTTGTTTTAACTTTCTTGGCAAGAATTGCACCACCTAATGCCAAAATTCCCACACCTAATCCAAGTAACATTTTCCCAACTGACGGAGTGTTTTCAGAAGCGACCGAAGTTGCCTGTTTTGCTTGTAAATCCACAACTATTGGCGGAACCTGTTTGGCATAAACAGCTTTGCGTGAAGTTACATTCATTTTATTCGGGTAAACACCATACGAATTTGAAATTTCTACCATTTTCTAACCTTTCAAAAATACCTACATTTATATAAAGACATTTCAGGTTAAAAAATTGCCTTTTTGTTAATAAATTTATTCAATAAAAGTGAAATCCTCGTCAATATTTTGACGAATAAGAGCGATAAGTTTCTCGGGCTCAATATTTAGGGCTTCGGAAATTCTCCAAAAAGTAGTGAACTGCAAATCCGATTTTCCCATTTCCACATCTGACCAAATAGATTTAGAAACATTCAATTCATTTGATATTAAACTAATAGATTTTCCCGTTTTCAAACGAAGATTTTTTATAGTATCACCAACGGATTTTAATATTACATCACGTTTCTTTTTGTTCTCTGCTTGCATAAATTCATGTTATGCGTTATATTATAGTCATGTGTTCGGAATTACCTACAGAAGAAGTGAAGGAGCATGCGATGAAATTGAGAGGGTTTACACTTGCAGAAGTATTGATAACGCTTGGAATAATCGGTGTTGTCGCTGCGATGACAATTCCCATGTTAATTATTAATTATCAAAAACGATTAACTCTAACAAGGCTGAAAAAGACGTATTCTCAACTTAGTCAAGTAATAGAAATAATAGATGATGAACAAGGGTTGGCGGTTTTACACACACAACCAAGTACATTTGTGCCAAAATATATTTTGCCACATTACAACGGAGCAACATACTACAAACCAAACTCCAATCACAGACAAGCAATGTGTTTCAACCCAAATCATTATTATTTAAGTGCGAAATCTAATGCGGCTCAATACACTAGCCTTTCTGATACAAGAAAAGGATACTGTTCCGGCTACATTTCAACTCCGTTTATGCCAGGTCACACCGCTTCTATAGAACTTCCGGACAGCACATGTATCGGATTTAATTATTTTACATCAACAGGAATACAAATCTTTGTTGATATTAACGGAAGTGCAACCCCGCCTAATTGTTTCGGTAAGGACTTGTTTTTCCTTGAAGTTGATGAAGATAAAACAAGCGTAATACCTAACAAAGTATGGGGAATGTATGACTCAAGCAAAAAAGGTGCATATAAAATTATAAAAGATGGTTGGAAATTCGCCAAAGATTACCCATGGTAGGATTTATAATATGTAATATTATGTGATTACGAACGTTAGCGAAGTAATTCAGAAATTTATAGTCAACATTGAACACAAATTTCAGAGCCAAATGCAGATCACGTCATTGCATGACAAATAAAATTATTTCCCCATATTCATATCTGGGGGCGGTAAAAGCGGTTTGAATAAGAAGTTCGGAGTGCCAAGACCTTGAAACAGTGGTCTTGCCTGATGATTTTTTTCAAATCTTGCACGACCCTCAGCCTTCATTTTTTCCAACTCGGCACGCTGAGATTTATTCAAGATTTTTTCAAAATCTTGAGTGTTCTTTTTACGAATATCTCTTGCCTGTTTTTCCAAATTAGAAATTTCATTATTCAATTTGTCAATACGTTCCGTCATTTCTCTTTCTGGAAGTTTTGTTAATCTTATAGTTTCAATTTCTTGTCTTTTCATCTGAATTTTCATCATAACCGGTCGCATTTCAGCATGTCCTTGTTTGTGAATTTGTCTTGCTTTTTCTTTTTGTTTATCGGTCAAATTCAGGCGTTGCTCAAATTGTTTTCTCATTTGGTCGTGGGAAGGTTTCTTGTACATTATTGAAACATTATCGGACTTTTGTCCGCCGGTAGGTGTTGCCGCAAAAGTGTAATTTGCCGTACAGAATAATATTGCTATAAATATAAAAAATATCTTCAACATAATATCCTTCCTTATAACTATTATAATAAATCCTTTAATACTTCCGCAAGTTCTTTTTTAGCGTTATAAATTCTTGATTTTACCGTACCAACGGGGCAATTTAATTTCTTTGCACATTCTTCATAAGAATACCCGTTAATTTCGCACATCATAATAACTTCTTTAAACTTTGGTTTGAGTGAATTTATCGCATTAACGATAACTTTTTGTCTATCCAGTCTGACTACTTTGTCTTCAGGTGTAACCTTTTTATCTTTAATACTTTCTATTACAAAATCGTCAGACGTAGAGGTTTGGAAAACCTTGTGATAAGAAGATTTCAAATAATCCAGCGAAGCATTTTTCGCAATAGAAGAAATCCAACTTTTTATAGAACCCTTTTCGTTATATTTTTCGGAATTCTTCCAAATTTTCAAATAAACTTCCTGCTCAATATCTTCATTCTCCTCTTTTGTAATAAGGCGAACGATACTTTTGATATTTTGTTTATTTGTTTTAATTACTTTTTCAAAATCCATCAAAAATTTGTTTTCCGTAACATTCTATTCCACATAAATCAATCCGTAAGAATCAACCGGAAGTCCTAAATCTTCAGAACTCAAAGTTGTTCCGTACTTCAAGGTATCAGAAACATCAGTGTTTAAATTTATTACACCTAAAGTTGTTCCGCTGACCATAAGCATAAATAACGCACAAGCAACCTTAATCTTTGCCAAATTTTTTCTTTTCTCAATAAAATATGGCTTAGCCTCTTTGATTAAGTCTGAAACTTTTTGCATTTTTTCATACTCCAAACGACAATCCTCGCAGGAATTGATATGCTCGTTCAGTTCTTCTTCAGACCTAAAAATAAATAAAGATTCGTATTTTGTACATTTATCGTTCATTTATCTTAACCTCTGTACCTATAGAACGATTGTAAATCAAAAAAGTTCATTTTTCCATTTGTAAAGTTACATGTGCTTAAAAGTCTTGCACAGAAATTTTATTAATAGTAAAATATTGGTATGACATAAGGGGAGATTTATGGAATTTTTTAGAGAACACAGAAAAATTTTATTCATATTGATAACTGTAGCATTCTTGCTAATGTGCATCAGTCCGGTTCTTGTCGGATTTTTATCAATGAATCAATAACAAAATCGAGAGTATGAAGAATTTATTTAGAAAACTTTTAATATGCTGGATTGTTACCGCAAGTTGTATACTTAACGGTTCAATGGCTATTGCAGCACAATCAAGATATTCTCTTGACCAAAAGTTAAAACAAACCAATAACCAAAGATATTACTACCAGCAGAAGAAAAAACAGGTTACAATCAAGCTTAAATCAGAAAGAAACAAGCTTAACCAAAATCAGCAAAAGCTTGAATATGCTCAAGTAAGACTTCAGGCAACCACTGCTCAATACAATACGTTAACTGCGAATTTGTCATCAATGGAAAACCAATTAAACAAAGCAATCAACGATTTCCGAGAGATGGATATTCAAATGAGATCTCGTATCAGACAGATTTACAAACACCAAAGAACAGGCATGTTTGAGAGCATAATGACGTCACCTGATATTAACACATTGTTAGATACAATTTATTTCCAAAAAATAATTCTTCGTGAAGATTACAAAAGAATGCAGGCGGTAAAAGCGAAAGCAAATCAAATTGCAGCATTAAAAGCTCAGGTTCAGGCTCAAAGAAGATTGGTGGAAGCCTCAATAAAAGATATCAAGGACCAAAAATCTACAATTCAAAGCTCTATTGCAGAAAACAAGGTTATGATTGACAAGCTTAACAAAGACAAAAACTTCTACGAACGTTCCGAACGTGAACTTGCAAGACAATCGGCAAGCATTCAAAACATGATTGAAAGCTTAACAAGACGTAATTCTCAATCGGGCGGAACGCAAGTAAAAGTATCTTCTTCAGGCTTTATTTATCCGATATCGGGACCGATTACTTCTCAATTCGGTTGGAGAACTCACCCGATATTTAAGAGCAGAATTTTCCACTCTGGGATTGATATCGGCGGTCCTAACGGCGGAACAATTAAAGCTTCAAATGATGGAAAAGTTATTTACGCCGGTTGGTACGGCGGTTACGGTAAGGTTGTAATCCTTGACCACGGCGTAATCAACGGCAAACCAATTACCACCTTATACGGTCACATGTCGGCAATTACCGTAAGCAACGGTCAATTTGTTAAAAAAGGTCAACAGGTCGGCAGAGAAGGTTCTACGGGATACAGTACAGGTCCGCACTGTCACTTTGAAGTCAGGGTAAACGGTAAACCTACAAATCCGTTAAATTACATCTAAAAAGGAAACTAACTTGAAAAAGAAACTGTTAACAGCACTTATAGTAGCATTTGTATCAATTCCGGGGGTAGCATTCGGACTTGATAACGGGGATTATGAAGGTTTTGCAATCACTCCCGAGGATTTGGAAACCGAAAGATATTTTCGTTCGCCATTTGAAACTCAACCCGAAATCCATACAAAAGATGACCCGCAACCTGAAGTGAGATATTCTTTTGACCATCAGGGAAGAGGGTATTCGGAGTTAAAAGACGATAGAGCACCGCTGTTTAAACAAGTGCGTTTAAAATTGACGGATTTCTTATACAACAGACCTGAAAAAATTAAAAATGACAAAAGCGAAGAAGAGGCTTCCGTTGAAAAACCGACAAAATCTCACAAATTCGGATTTCATAAAAAGTCAAAAACTTCCGCTATTGAACAGGTAGAGGAAGAGAACAATCTTCTGACAGAAGAAGGAACTTTAACAGAATCTATAAAAGAACAAATCGATTCTGAGGTTCAAAATGCGGAAACTATGTCATTAGAATCAGGAATTAGCGAACAAGTTGTGCAAAAAGAACTTCAACTTGATGCCGACAATGTAAATTATGATGACGAAACGGGCGATATGGTCGCAACAGGACGTCCTGTTTTGTACTTGCCGCAACAGGGAACTACAATTATTGCGGATAAAATGACTTATAACCAAGATTCAAATATCTTGAAATGTATTGATAACGTTGTTGTAAAAAGAAACGGAATGACAACACTTGCCGACTATATAGAAATTGATATGAACGAAGAAACAATCATTTCCGAGAATATGGAAGCTCAACCGAACCAAATGAAAATGGATGCAAAGCATGCAGTTCAAAAAGACGGATTGATTGTGATGACAGACGGTTCAATTCATTCTGACCAATCCGAAATCCACAGACTTGCCTCAAGAATGATTGGTCCTAACTTCTCAGGTTTTGTACTTAATGATGATGAAAAATCATATTTCTTGGGCAATCCTGAAGGTAACAAAATTAATATCAACATAAGAGAATTGTATGTAGATGCAAGAAAAAACCATGATGTTATCAGAGCAAAAGGAATTGAGGTTAATAAAAACGGACATCATTTGTTCTCTTGGCCTTCTTTAACGGCTTATACAAACAAACAAAGGGATTATTTTGAAGCAAATTACCCTGAATTTGGAAGCCGTAGAAAATTAGGTATGTTCATTGGTCCCGGCTTCACGTTTGGCGGTCCGAACGGGTCTGTAATGAAGGTAATTCCGTTCTTGAACTATAAGAGTAAGTTCGGATTTGGTGGTGCGTTGAAATATCGTGCACCGTTTAACGTGACGGAATTAGGTTACGGCTCCGCAAATGACATCTTTTTCTTAAAAGGTTTCCAACGCTTGGACGATAACCTCTTCTTACAATATTCCATGAATTCCTACATGGATAACTGGTTCTTAGGGGCAAGAATGCCTAAATACATGGTAGAAGCCTACTATGACAAAGAACACGTTATTCCGAATTTCTTAACCGAAAAAAGAGATTTGTCCTTCAGACACCGTGTTGGCTTTGGTTTAATGGAAGATAACGACAGAAACTTCTATGGTGAAAAAATCAACGGAACAGGTACTTCCACCGTAAAACTAAGTTATATGGCAGAAATAAGACAAAGTTTATATTCTTATAAAAACAAAAAAGAAAAATTCTATTTCAATTTTGACGTTGTATTACAGGGTTCTGCCGCATTATACGGAACAGGAGACACACAATTTATCGGTAGAATAGGTCCTAGAGCCCACTTGCAATACAAAAGATGGATGCAGGATATCGGATATTATCATTCGGGGTATGACGATCACACACCAATGCCAAGATTTGATATGTACAGATACGGACGTTCTTCTGTTAATATTTCGGAAATTTTCAGGGTTAACAAATACTTGTCTGTCGGTTGGTCAGGTACGGTAACTTTGAGTGACGACTCACCAAACGGTAAATTATTCCAAGAAAACAGATTTGCTGTTGCGATTGGACCTGATGATTTGAAAATCAGATTTGGTTACGACTTTGTAAGACAAACGACATACTTTGGTTTTGATGTTGCTTTTGATACAAAAGGAACTACCGTTAACTACAAAAAAATGGAAATCAAAAACCCTGAAAGATTAGGGAAAGAACAAAAATCAGAAGAACGACAAATCTCATTTGCGTCAAATAACACAAACAATAATAACAATACAAAGAACACAAAAGCAAAGCCTGACAAGGTTAAACCTGCCGTTTTGCAGTATGCTCAGGTAATAAATTTGGAAGATCCAAACAAGGAACGGGTTGACTAGATGTTAAACACAATAGCAGAAAAACTGAAAAAATACGGACGAATAGCAGGGGATAAAGGTTATACACCGGGAATTTCAGGCAATATTTCCGCACGAATTAAAGATAAAGTTATCATTACGTCCTCGGGTTCTGCTAACGGATTTTTGGAGAACTCGGATTTCAGTATTGTAGATATGGACGGAAATTTTGTCAGCGGAAATCCGAAACCTTCAAGCGAACGCTTTTTGCACCTTGAATTTTATAAAAAAAGACCTGATATCAACAGTGTTTTTCACATGCACTCACCGCATTTGACGGCTTTCGCTTCGTCAGGGTTGGGCTTAAAAGAAAAGATTTCACCTGAAATCGTGTATTGCTTTGACGAATTTCCGCTTGCCGAGTATGCACTTCCGGGGAGTAACAAACTCGTTGAAAATACAGCAAAATTTTTTGATAAACACGATATAGTACTTATGGCAAATCATGGAGTAATTACAGGTGCAAAGAGTGTAAAACAGGCATATTTGAACATTGAATTAGCGGAAGAATATGCAAAAACAATAATTTTTACAAAAATTCTTGGTGGTGCTAGAATATTACCAACGGAAGAAGTAGAAAAGATTTATTCATTAAAATAACAGTAAAAAGAGGATTAGATAGTGTCAATAACATTAGAGAACAAACAAGGATTAATTGCAGGTGACGGAGTTTTGCCGATAAGAATGGCTCAATACGCAAAAGAAAACGGCTTTGAAGTTGTTTGTATTTCACTGGCTAAAGACAATGTCCACCAGTTGAAAAAATACTGTTCAAAAGTTTATTCTTGCCACCCCGGCGAAGTGAACAAAATTGAACAAATTTTAAAAGATGAACAAATTAAACAAATCACTTTTTTGGGCAAAGTTCATAAAAAAGTGCTTTTACAATTGCACAAGTTTGACAAACGTGCTATTGACCTTTTAAAAGAAGCGTCAAGATTGAATGATGACCAAGTTATGTTGATGATTGTTGATGAACTTGGAAAAATCGGCGTTGAAGTTCTTGACCAAACAATTTTTATTAAGAATTTAATGATTCCTGCGGGCGTTTTGGGCAAACATAAACCTACGGAAAGCCAAATGGACGATGTTAATTACGGTTTTTGGCTTGCGAAAGAAATGGGTAAACTTGATGTTGGACAATCCGTGGTAATCAAAGATAAGATGATTATGGCGGTGGAAGCGATTGAAGGTACAGATGTTTGTATCAAACGTGGTGCAAAATTGGCAAAAGAAAATGCAGTAGTTGTAAAAGTTGCGAAACCTAAACAAGACAGACGTTTTGATATTCCCGCAATCGGCATGAGAACATTAAAAACAATGCACCACAAAAATGCGGCACTTATTGCAGTCGAAGCAAACCAAACAATAATTGTTGACCAAGAAAAGGTTATCAAATACGCAGATGAACATAATATAGTTATAATGGCAGTGTAAATGAAAAGATTATTTATTATCACAGGTGAATACTCGGGAGATATCCATGCTTCAAATGTTGTCAGGGAATTGAAAGCTTTGAATTGCGATTTGGAAATTGAGGGTATCGGCGGAATGAACTTGGAAAAAGAAGGGGTTAAACTCTTTGCAAACCAAGAAAAAATGTCTGCAGTAGGGCTTTCACCGCAAATAATTATTAATCATTACAAATTGGGCAAAGCACTTGTCGAATACTTGAAAAACACTTTTAAACCAGATTTGGTACTGCTTATTGACTATGGTGCGTTTAATCTGACTATTGCAAGATTTTTGCACAAAGCGGGAATAAAAGTTTTCTATTATATTCCGCCACAAGTTTGGGCAAGCCGTAAATATAGAATAAACTTAATCAAAAAATTTGTGGATAAAGTCTTGTGTATATTTCCATTTGAAAAGCCTTTGTATGCTCAGTACGGAATTGATACGCACTATTGCGGTCACCCACTGGTGGCTCAACTTCCCGCACCTGTCGGCAAAAGAGAATTTTTGAGAGAACACGGATTTGACATAGAAAGACCGTTGGTTTCTGTATTTCCGGGGTCAAGAGAGTTTGAATTAAAACACCTCATGCCTGTATTTAAAGATGCGGTCAACAGATTAAGACACAGACATCCTGAATTGCAATTTTGTTTTTCGCATGCTCCAAATCTTTCGGATGAAGTTTATAACAAATACTTCCAAGATATGGACGTCAAGGTAATCAAGGGGGAAAACCAAGCACTGTTGAGTGCATCTGATGCGTTGATTTTAGCCTCGGGAACGGTTGCACTTGAAGCCTGCTTATACAAAACTCCAATGATTATTGCATACAAAGGACCTCAACTTTTCTACTGGATTTACCTGTTGGTCAGATGTATAAAACGAGTTTCGCTCCCGAACATTATTGCTGAGAAAACAATAGTTCCGGAATTAATACAAAAAAATGCAAACACAATAAATATCACCTTTGAAATCGAAAGATTACTTTACGACAAAAAGGAACGAGAAAAAAATATTAAAGAATTGGGTGAAGTGAAAGCGTTACTTTCATCAAAAAATTCCGCTTTAGAAGTCGCAAAAGTTATTGATATGGAGTTATTTCCTTAACAAAACTTTAAATTATTTCCGAATTTAGCAATTTTACAACTGCCCGAACCTTTAAAACAATGTAGGTCAGTGTGAAATGAATGCAGTAAATCAATCAGTATTTAAGGATATAACAACAAGGACAAATCCGAGTGATTATTGGCTTAATAAAAAGTTGCCCCAAAATCAGGGGCAACAAACACTTGGAGCAAGTCAAACACCTGACCAATTTATAAAAAATATCAAAATTATTACCCCTGAAGAAGCGAGAAAAACAAACAATATCAAAATTATCGGTCTGTCTATTGCAGGAGCAACCGTAGCAACCGCAGCCGCAGTATTTGCAATCGTTCGAGGCGGCGGCAGCAGAAAAATCCTTCAATTTTCTAACCAATTGAAACTTTATTTTGAAAAACAACTTGAAAAAGCAAAAATCAGCGGAAAAGAACACGACCTTTTAGATAAAGCCTACATTTCAGGCATCAAACTTGTTGACAAAATGGCAATAAAAAGTGAAGCCGTCAACAACTTTACGACCTTCAAAGATTTACTGTTTGAAAAAATCATGCGATTAACAAAATTTACGGGCAAAATTCACCGCGAAATCGGCAAAACTTTTGAACGTATCGGTCGTCATTCCGTAATCAGCCAATACGCAAACGCAGAAGACCGCATAATAAGTGCACAAACGACTTCGCACAGGACTTTGCGACAAGCCATTAGCGTAAATGCCGACAATATTGTAGAAATCCACGGTATTCAACTTTCACGCAAAGAATGGGCTAAACGAATTAAGGCTAAAGATAGCGAAATTCAAAACTTATTTGAAGAACATTTCACAACAAATGCTCTCAAAAAACGTTACTACTCAATAAAACAAATCAGCACAAAGCTTAAAAATAATTTATCAAAATTAAAAACTTTTTTTAGCCGTGATGTTTATAATAAATTTATAGCAGATTCAAAAATTGTTGAAGGTAGAGAAACCTTACAGAAAGAGGTTTGGGCAAAAAGACGACTCCTTTCTTACACTCAACCCGAGATGATAAAATCTGCCGAAAATTCACTTTATAATATTACAAAACTAACCCAAGCAGGTGACAAAACAAGCATAAGCTACATAAAATCCTTAAAACATGACATGAAGGAATATGTACAAAAACCTGCTGCCCGTAAAGAATTGAAAAACAAGATTTTAGAAACCATCAGAGAATTATCAACAAGTGTAAAAGAAAATAAAGACGGATTTATAACAAAAGAAAACGGCGAAAAAATGGTAGCAGAACTAGAAAAGATGACCCAAACTTTGACCAATTTCAAACAAGGCAAAGTTCAGGATATTTTAGAAATTTACAAAAACCTTTTACCTGAAAAAGAATATAAAGTAGTTGAAAGATATTACACGCAAGGCATCAAATCGCTTGACAAATCAATAAAAATCGAAACAGAAGACTTTGTAAACAAACTCAGAGATTTGACACTGGGTGCTGCACCTACCGATATGTTGTCTATGATAACTTCTATCGGAACGTTGTGTTATTATCTTGGAAAAGCTGATGACAGTGATAAAAGAACTTCAATAGCCCTTAAATACGGTATTCCTGCTTTGGCTGCCGTTGGCGTTCCGTTATACTGTAACGCTAAATTATTCAATGGTTCAAAGAGTTTAATAATTACCTCTATGGCAACCTTTGTCGTAAACAGAATCGGTACTTATGCCGATAACAAGGTAAAAAAACACAAAGCAGCAAAAGCAAAACTTCAACAAAATGCCTAAATTTCCTACAAAAAAAGGATATTCAAAGCGATTTTTATTGATAGAATATGATAGAAGGGGAGATTATGACAATATTAACGATAAGAGAAAAGCTTGAAAACAGAGAACTGGAATATTTGAGCGAATTTGCAACAAAGGCAAAATTTTCAAAAGGCAGAAAAATTCAAGAAGAACAATCCGATATGAGAACGGATTTTCAACGTGACAGAGACAGAATTTTACATTCAAAAGCCTTCCGCAGACTAAAACACAAAACTCAAGTTTTCTTATCCCCATTTGACGACCATTTCAGAACTCGTTTAACCCACACTCTAGAAGTTTCACAAATCGGCAGGTCTATTGCGAGAGCACTTGACCTTAACGAAGATTTGGTAGAAGCAATTTCCTTAGGACACGACTTGGGGCATACCCCGTTCGGACATTGCGGGGAAAGCGTTTTGAATGAATTATGTCCTGACGGATTTCACCATAATTTGCAAAGTGTCCGAGTTGTTGAAGAACTGGAAAAACTGAACCTTTGCCAAGAAACCATTGACGGCATAAGAACTCACTCTTGGGGCTATGAACCAACTACTCCTGAAGGTAAAGTCGTTCAACTTGCCGATAAAATCGCATATATTAATCACGATATAGAGGATTCAATAAGAGCAGGTGTAATTTCTCAAAACGATTTGCCAAAAGATTGTATTGACTACTTTTCACCACGTCAAAGCAGACGTCTTAACAAAATGATTTCGGAAATCGTAAAAAATTCAATCGGCAAAAAAGAAATCTCTATGAGCGAAGAAGCGTGGGAATACACAACAAAACTAAGAACTTGGATGTTTGAAAATGTTTATAGTGAAAGGTCTGTAGCAAAAATAGAAGAAAAAAAAGCAAAAAGAGTAATTAAGGAACTGTTTTATCTATACTACAACACATTGAAACCGATTTGTCCCGAAGAAAAAACTATCAGAATTGTTACGGATTACATTTCAGGCATGACAGACAGATTTGCAATAGAACGCTTCAAACAAAACTTCGTTCCTGTCGGGTTAAAATGCGGAATAGGGGAAGATAACCTGTTCAAACTCGTAAACGAAACACCCGATTGATAAATTATAAAAAAAGTGTATAATCAAACGTATGAATATCCAATTTATCTCAGAATATTTGGAATATCTTGAAGTAGAAAAAGGGCTTGCACAAAACACTTTGGAAGCCTACAGGCGGGACTTAACCGACTTTGTCGATTTTTGCTACAACAGAGGTGAAAACGACATCACGGACATTACACGTTCTGATATAAATTCTTACATTCTAAAGTTAAAAGAAGAAAAATACACACCGACAAGCGTAATGCGAAAAATTGCCTCAATGCGTGGATTTTTCAAATGGTTTTGTGCAAACGAATACAGCGACAAAAATCCGATTTTGACACTTGAGCAACCAAAATTACCAAAACACTTGCCCAAAGTCATGACAATAGAAGATTTGAACTGTATCCTAAACTCTGACCTGAATCCGACAGAGAAAGTCATCGTTGAAATGCTTTACGGGTGCGGTTTGAGAGTGTCGGAACTTGCAAATTTAAACACAACAGACATTGATATCCGTTCAAAATATGTTAAATGTTACGGAAAAGGCTCAAAAGAAAGACTGGTTCCGTTTGGCGAAAAAGCAAAAGCCGCATTAAAAAAATATTTAAAGCAACGTGAAATTATAGTTTTAGAAAATAAATCAGAAAAAAATAAACGACTTTTGCTGAAAAATAACGGCAAAAACATCACAAGACAAGACATTTATAACTTTATCAAAAAACAAGGTGAAAAAATCAACAAACATATTTCACCACATACCTTGCGACACAGTTTTGCTACCCATTTGCTTGAAAACGGGGCTGATTTGAGAGTTGTTCAGGAGCTTTTAGGTCACAGTGACGTTTCAACAACACAATTATACACTCATATCACGAAGAAACGACTAAAAGAAGTTTATTTTGCAATAAATAAAGACTCGTGATAATATGAAACTATGCTAAAGGTTTTCATATCAGGGTTAGAAAGACAAACAGGTAAAACTATAGTTACGGCAGGTCTTGCGGCAACAATGCAAAGTCTTTCTTATTCGACCTCAGTTTATAAACCTATTCAAACCAATGCAACACTTTTGCACGGGTTCAAAACTTCGCCCGATTTGACGGTAATAAAGAAATTTGACCCGAATATTACGACCGATTCGACTTATGTCTTGCGAAGTTCTGCTCCGCCGTTTATCAGTTCTTATGAAGACAACGTAAAAATTAATTTAACGACCATTTACACAGAATTTCAAGCAACCGCAAAAATGTCGGATTGCCAAATTGTCGAAGGTTCTCACAGCATTTCAACTCCGATTGCGGAACATTTAACAGAAATCGACATCGTGAAAACACTGAATTTACCGTTAATACTTGTGGTTGACGTAAAGAAAACCCCTATCGAGCGTGTAATTACGGGCTTGAATTATATTCACACAAACCATTGCAGATTTTTGGGAGTAATCCTAAACAGATACAACGAAAATTCTGAAATTTTGGAACAGAAATATTACCCGCAAATTTTGAAAGAATTTACGGGAGTAAACATATTGGGACAACTTCCGGATTATGACAGGATTGACACTTTTGCACCCGAGATTTTAATCTCAGATATTTTGAACATGGTCAATATTGAAGAAATTTTCGGACTGAAAATAGCAAAATTGAACCAATAAACGAAATAAATACACCTTCTGTTTGAAATAGACTTTAATTAATTTCACTGTTTATCATCTTTTTAAATGATGACTATTTTTAAGGATATTATAGAATTAAAGAGTGAAAGGAACAGATTGGGCAGGCTAATGGAACAAAACTTTGATTTTACATCCTACAACAACATAAAACGAGTTTCAGAAAGCGAATTGACCGAGCTTTGGGACAAATACTTGGCTGACAAATCAAACAAACAGTCAAGAGATGCCTTAATTGTTCAATATATTTACCTTGTTCGCTACGCAGTCGGACGTATCAAGGTTTCGCTACCTGCAACAATTTCTGTTGAAGATGTTACAGGCTACGGTGTTGAAGGTTTAATCAACGCAGTTGAACGCTTTTCACCACTTAAAAACGCACGTTTTGAAACTTACGCTCTTATTAGAATAAGGGGGGCAATTTTAGACAAAATTCGTTCTCAAGACTTTTTGCCAAGAAGCGTAAGAAAGAAAATCAAAGAAGTTAAGCAAGCTGCAGAAATTTTGAAACAAGAATACGGAAGAGTGCCGACTTCAAGCGAAATTGCGAACTATTTGAACATGGACGTTGAAAAAGTCAACACAATTATGGCGGAAGATGTGACAATTACCTCAATTTACGACAAAAGAGGTTCGTCTGAAGACAGTATGGAAATCATTGATACTATTGAAGATTCCACAAAACTTAATCCGCAAGAAAGACTTGAAGAAAAAAATGTTAAAACAGATTTGCAAAAAGCCTTGTTAAGACTACCTGAAAGAGAACGTGTTTTGATGGTTCTTTATTATCAGGAAAACATGACAATGAAGGAAATCGGTGCAACTTTAAATATGTCAGAATCAAGAGTTTGCCAGTTACATGCTCAAGCAATTATGAAACTTAAAAACATTTTCAGCGAAAACAGAACCTCAAGACTTCAACAATCTATCGTCTAAACGAGTCTTCATAGTTAAAAATAATAAAATTTATACGTTCTTGCGTTTTTCCCTGATAACGAACAACCGGCATGATTTCGCCAAAGCCGTTTGCTCTGAATTTGTCAGGTAAAATCTTCTTTGTAGAAAGAAGGTATTTTTGAAGATTTCCCGCTCGAACTACCGACAATTCCCAATTTGAGTTGTATTTGGAATTGTAATACGAGTTGGCAGAAGTCGTACTTTCCACAAGGCAAGGCTTATTCAACAAAACCAACAAATTTGCAATTATCTCCAAAATGCAGTAAGAATTTGTCCTGATTTCGTCACTTCCGTTATCAAAAAACAAAAAACTGTCAAAACTCACAACAACTCCCATCGGAATTATTGTGTAAATTATATCATTCACACCTTGAAGATTTTTGCGAAGGAGTTTTTCAATATTAACATTTGTCGAAAAATCATAATCAGACATATCAGCCTGTAATTTCAATGTTTTAGCACTCTCAATCGTGGCATAACAGGCATGATTTACCATGCAAAAAATTATTGCAACTGCTATAACTTTTTTAAACAAAATGACAATCCTCGCATATTTAAGAATTGTCATTTAAAAATTATTTTATAACCATTGGTCAACAAGTTAAGGTTTTGTAATTGAAAGAACATATTTGTCTTCCGTGAAATATTTTTTAGCACATTCCAAAACCTGTTCTATCGTAACTTTTTGAACTTCTTTTTTCAACGTTTCGGTATAATCAAAATCAAAACCGATTACACCGTATTTTGCGTACGCACATGCCTGCTGAAGGTTAGTTTCTTCCAAGAAGGCACATTTGCCGTTTAAGTTATTTTTAGCATCTTCAAGTTCTTTTTCAGATACAGGATAATTTCTGATTTTAAAAATTTCTTCGTTAAAGCCTTTCAATGAAACGTCAATATTTTTTGCTTCGGTCGCAATGTAAATCATGAAATTGCCGACATATTTGTAAGTTTCGTAAGAACTTCTTACAACATAAGCCAAACCTTTTTTGTCACGAAGTTCCAAGAACAATCTTGAAGACAAGCCGCAAGCACCCAAAATTATATTAAGCAAAACCAAAGCAGGATAATCAGCCTCGCCATAAGTCGGAACCTGCCAACCTTTAAGGATATGTGCTTGATTTATATCCGCTTTCACGTTTTCAACTGTTTTAACGCCTGTCAAAACAGGTTTTTCAATATTGTACTCACCGTCAACTGATTTTGGTAATTTACCTATTGTATCTTCTATCAAAGGCAAAACTTCGTCCATTTTCAACGAACCGACAATCGCCAAAACTTTTCTGCTACTGTTCAAAATTGTCTGATAAGCCTCAATAATATCTTGTTTTGAAAGATTATCAAGGTTTTCCAAAACTTTTGTCATCGTGTTGCCGTAGTAATGATTTTCAAACATTGTTTTGTAGTATGAATCTGTCGTAATTGCACGAGGAGAATCCAATTCTGCCGAAATTTCACCTTTTGATTTAACTCTTTCTTTTTCAAACTCATCAAATGTGGTATTTGTGATAATGTCGTTCATCAACTCTATCGCTTTGGAGAAATCCTCATTCAAACAAACAAACTTGAATTGCAAATAGTTCGGAAATACTTCACACGACAAATCAATCGCATATTTTTCAAGTTCGTTTGCAAGCTCTTCCGAGTTGTAATTTTTTGTTCCTTGCAAAAATAATTTTGCCATCAACGGATAAATACCTGCTGATTTTTCGGGATTGTTTATTGACATATTCAAACACACTGCCATTCTCGGAGTGTTTTCGTTATATCTGTAAATATAGCTTATATCGTTATTTAATTTTGAAATTTCTTTGCTCATTCTTCTTCCTCACTACAGCCTAATATTATCATAATTTTACGGAAAAGACAAATCTGCTCGCTTATGCTATACTGACCGTATGGTCAATACTGTAAAAACAACAACGGTCATCGGATTAAATGCCTACATAGTTTCGGTCGAAACAGATGTGGTAAATTCACTGCCCGCAATCTCGATAGTCGGACTTCCTGATGCTTCGGTCAACGAAGCAAGAGACAGAGTTAAATCTGCAATCAAGAACTCGGGATTTACTTTCCCTGCAAAAAAAGTCATAATCAACCTTGCTCCCGCCGACTTGAAAAAAGTCGGAACAAGCTTTGACCTGCCAATCGCTGTCGGAATTTTGACGGAAGAAGAAGTCTTACTTCCCGAAAAAACAAAAAATTACGCCTTTTTAGGGGAATTATCTCTTGACGGCTCAATAAGAGGAGTAAACGGAGTTTTACCGCTTGTTTTGGGACTGAAAGAAGCAGGCATTAAAAACGTTATCGTTCCGCAAGCAAACGTCAACGAAGCGGCTTTGTGTGTCGGAATAAATGTTTACGGAGCAAAACATTTAACAGAAGTTGTAAACCACTTTACGGAAAGTCCTATTCCTAAAACTACCGTTGATGTTCAAGCATATTTGACAAAACCTACTGAACAGATTTATACATACGATTTTAAAGACGTAAAAGGTCAAAAGAAAGCGAAAAAAGCCCTTGAAATTGCGGCAGCGGGCGGACATAACATTTTGATGACAGGTTCACCGGGCTCAGGAAAAACTCTTATGGCTAAATGTTTTTCTTCAATCCTTCCGCCGTTAGAACTTGAAGAAGCCTTAGAACTCACAAAGATTTACAGTATTTGCGGTCTATTATCCGATAACGAGCCATTAATGGTAAAACGCCCGTATAGAGCAGTTCACCACACCGCATCGGCAAACGGAATTATCGGGGGCGGAAGCACTCCAACTCCGGGGGAAATCACACTCGCCAATCGTGGAGTATTATTTTTAGATGAAATGGCGGAATTTCCACGTCAGGTATTAGAAGTTTTGCGTCAACCGTTGGAAGACGGTGAAATCGTGATTTCAAGAGCAAAACATTCAATAAAATACCCTGCGAAATTTATCTTGCTCGGAGCGATGAACCCTTGTCCTTGCGGATTTTTGGGCGACAAAGAAAAACCTTGCACCTGCACGGATTTTCAAATCAGCAGATATTTAGCAAAGCTTTCAGGTCCGTTACTTGACAGAATAGACATTCAGGTAGAAGTTCCAAGACTTACTCCAACAGAACTTCTCAACTCGACCGCCGAAGAAGAAACCTCGGAAACCATCAGAAATCGAGTAATTAAGGCAAGAAAAATTCAAATCGAAAGATATAAAAACGAAAAGATTTTGACAAACTCGGAATTATCCTCAAAACTAATCAAAAAATATTGTCCGATTGATGAAAAATCTCGTGAAATGCTTAAAATTGCCATTGTGAAATATCAACTTTCAGGACGCCGATATGATAGAATTTTAAAACTTGCAAGGACTATTGCCGACCTCGCTGAAAGCGAACAAATCCAACAAATTCACCTTATGCAAGCTCTTCAATTCAAAATGTTTGACCCTGAAAATTATCGAAAAGGCTAATCATTTTCCTAAAAGTTCATCAAAAAAGGACTTTAACAAACAGATTTTTTCGCTCCCGATAGCCGTAAAAGAAACAGTTTTATTTTGCAATTTCAAATAAAAAACAGCCTCATTAAACACCACCATTTTTGAAGAGATAAAAAACACTACTTTAGGCTTTTTTTTCTCAACTCTATAATCCAACAATTGAGCAAATTCCACGTTTTGCCCATTTATAATAATTGAATTATCTAAAATTTTTATAATATCTTTTTTCAAAATCTTTTTGATTATCCAAAACCGAGGGAAATAAATTCCCGAAAAAATAAACAAACTCAAAACCGTTGTCAAAACAGAAAACCTGTGCAACAAAAACATATAAGCAATAAAAAACACCACAAGAAAATAAAACCCGAGAACTCCAAGTATTATCAAGGTTGAATTTTCTTCTGCATTTTTAAATTTGTTATCTTCCACTCACACTTCCTAAAAATTTACTCGGAAACATCTTTAACCTCGTACTTATCCATCAATTTGTTTCGTTTTTCTTTAGAGATAATAGCACCAACACAAAGCCCTGACAAGGCTCCCGCTATTACACCGAGAGGTTTCCAAATTTTCTTTTCCGATTTTACACCAAAAATTCCGCCAAGTATTGCCAAACCGCCAACAAGCACAGCAGTTAATTTCTTCAAAGAAGAAGATTGTTTATTGTATTTTGTAACAAATTCGTCAGCATTTGCAGTTTTTATCTGATAACTCGGCATATATACAGCTCTAGTGTTATCCTTCCTAAAATCCAAGCGAACACGCTTATTATCTATATTTGAACCAATTTCTAATCTCATAATGCTAACTTAACTATTCTTATGAAATTTTAAAACTACCCTATTTTCTCAAAAATTTTGCCGACAATCTATTATACAATTCTCCTGCATATTCCATTTTGAAAAGCAAATTTAAAGGAATATAAACCGCCAAACAAATAAATCCGATAGCAGATATTTTTAAAATTTCAAACGGAACTTTTACACTGATATGTACAAACTTGTCAAATTCAACCGCACATAACCAACATATTCCAAGAGTAATAATACCCGATACTGTCATTTTTAACAAGTTTAAGAACAAGGATTTATAATCCATTTTCATTTTCTTTGTAATAAAAATACCCAAAACCACAGCATTGAATAAGGTTACAAACGAAGTTGAAAGCGTAATTCCGCCAATACCAAAGTGCATTTTAGAAATCAAAATCCAGTTTAGTAAAAGTTTCAAAATTATTGAAGAAAACGCTACCAAAAACGGAGTTTTTGAGTCATTAAACGAATAATAAACTCTTGTTATGGAATCTCTAAACACATAAGGAATGATTGAAACAGACAAGAACCACAAGGCCTCGGTCACCATAAATGACGCATTTTCATCAAATACACCATGTTCAAACACAAGTCTTACAACGTCTAACCCGACAACCAAAATCCCGATGATAATAGGAATTGCTCCAAAGAACAAAACCCCGACACCTTTATTAAAATAGTTTTTAATACCTTCAAAATCGTTATCCGCTACAAGTTTTGCAAAAATCGGAAACAACGGAACCAAAAACGCAGTAACCAAAATTCCGACAGGGAATTGAAAAACTCTGTTTGCATACCCAATCGCTGTCCAAGCACCTTCCGAAATAGAAGAGGTAAAGAACATATCTACATAAATATGAATTTGTCCTACAGTCGAACTCAACACCGCAGGAAACAACAATTCGCAAATCTCGTTGAAATGTTGATTATTGCGAAATTCAAAAACAGGTTTCAAACGATATCCGAGCTTTCTCACGTTCGGATACTGAATTATCCACTGCAAAACAGCACCAATCGTGGTTGCCCACGCCAAAGCATACCCTTTATTGTCATTCGACACAAGCATTACCAAAATAATTATCGATAAACTCATAATTATCGGTGACAAATTCGGGAGCATAAATTGTTTATAAATAATCAACAAACCGTAATAAATTCCGACAATTCCGCCAATCAAAAGCAACGGAGTCATTATTCGCAAATGTTCTGCCGCCAACGCAATCATTTGCTGAGAATCACCCGAAATTATCAAACCCATAATTTGTTTAGGGAAAATAAACATTATAACGGAAAGCACCACAAAAAAGATAATTGTAGCGTTCATAAAAGTTGAATAAAGACGATTAACTTCTTCACTCGGTTTGTCGTTAATATTCGGGATTAACTTTGAAAATATCGCCACTGTTGCACTGTGAAAAGGTCCGCCAACTCCGCCCAACAAAATCAAAGACAACGATAAAATCTGATAAGCATAGTAATAAGCATCAGATACCATTGAAGCACCGTAATAATTTGCGATAATAATATCTCTTACAAAACCTATCAACTTACTGACGATTGTAACCACAGCAATTAACCACGCAGCCTTCAAGACGCTTGGTGTTTTTGTTTCTTTTATAACGTTATTATTTTCCATTCTTCTCAACCAATTCTATGTACATTCTCAATCCCTTGTTCTGCCCCAGTGAAATCGGGTACTTAAATTCAACGGTATTTAAACCGTTATGTAAAAAATTCGACAAATCTAACACATTATATCTGTCAGACGTATCAAACGTAACTTTTTCATCAACTCCGTTAACCGAAATATCAATATAAGAAACCTTGTATTTATTATCAATTACAAGTGAAACCTTCCCTTCAGGTGCAAAAAATGTCTGTGAGTAATATTTTTGTGTAGAATTACCCGACAAAATAAACGGTTCTGTCGCAAGGGTAATCCCCGAGTAATAGTGTTTCACTTGTAATTGATAA
>SFZC01000121.1 GCA_004558955.1 bacterium
ATATTTTACCATATTTTTTGTCTTCGGTAATCAAACTTGCCCAAATTGCAGGCATGTAAGGAAAATGGTAAGCAATTTGAGCCTCGTTAGTACGTTTTAGTGTCAAATCCTCGTCACCTGCCTGAACTTTGACTTCTCGGTCTTTGCCAAAATATGGTAAAATATCCTTTGGTGTTTGGCAGGCTTCCACTTGAATTACCGTTGATGGTGCTGTCAGTTGGATATAATCGCTCAATAATTTAATTATTGAATGAGTTTTAGGTTCATTTTCGGCATCTGTCCCCGCATCTTTTGACAAATACGGAATAGCATCCATTCTGAAAATATCTATCCCCGTATTTGTCCAATAGGTAATCGTTTGGAGTACATAATATAAAACTTCGGGATTTTCCCAGTTGATATCAAGTTGGAACGGATAAAATGTGTGGTACAGGTAATAATCTTTTCCGTTTACGACAACATGCCTGTAGTTATCTTCCATTGCTTCAGGGAAAATTAAACGTCTTTTTGAGATTTTTCCGTCCGGTTCTTTGTATTCAATGACAGTTCCCAGTTTTTCGTCTTGATATTTTGTGTATTCAGGTTTTTGGTCGGTATAGATAAAATAATCAAGTGCGGATTCATCGCCAGCTTCAAGTCTTTTGAACCATTCGTGTTCCGAGGAGAAATGATTTAGCACTAAGTCGGCTTTTATCTTAAATCCTCGTTTTTTAGCTTCCGTAATAAAGGTTCGAAATTCATTATTTCCGCCAAGTGCTGCTCGTACGCTTTGCGGATTTCGCACATCAAATCCCGCATCTTCCATAGGACTGTCTGCAAACGGGAGCAGATAAAGTGTCGTTACCCCTAAATCTTCAAGGTAGTCAAACATTAGGGTGGTATCTTTAAAAGTGTTTTCTTTGTTTGGTTTAACGTTGCCGAATTGGTCAACGTAGAACATATAAATTATTTCGTTTTTGTACCAATCTGACGGTCTGGTTTGGTCTTGTTTAACAAGTTCGGTCGGTCTGTTTTTTATCGCTTGGGCGGCTTGTTCCATTACTTTTTCATAAATCTCGTCCGCTTGTTCTTTACCGTAAATATTTATTATTGCGTTTTTGATTTCTTTATTAATTCGATTATTTACAGTAATAGTTTCTGTTTCAATATTTTCAGAGGTTGCGTTGTCTGTCGTTTGCGGAATAGAAATTTCTTCCGCTGAAACGGCAAGTGTTGAAATGCAAATTACAAACAGTACGGATAAAAATAATTTTATTCTACACATATTCTCCCCCTTTTTTGAAAATATAGTAGCACAAAATTTTTTATACCGACAAAAAAAAGACTTCAAATTAAGAAGTCTTAATATTTTTTTAGATTTTGATAAGTAAAAATTTACTGTCTTTTTTAGCGAGAACTTTATGCTCTTTTTCTTTTTCAAACATAAGAATTTCGCCTTTTTTTATTTCAAATTTTTCTGCCGCAAAATGAATTTCGATTTCACCGTCAATAACGCAAACTGCTGCATCTTTTACTGAGGTGTGGTTATCGATGACTTCATCTTTTTTTATTGCAACTACGCAGATTGAACTGTCGCCGTCTTCCAATAACGTTTTTCTTTCAAATTTTTTGTCATCAAGTTCGATTAAATCTTTAGCTTTTTGTACATTGTAAAACATAATATTCTCCTTTTGTCCGTCCAAAATTTAACCCTAAAGGAAACTTTTTGCATTGGTCGGTCGGTGAGGTTTGGTTGACTATGTTAATTAAATATCAATGTCTAAAAAGCCTTTTGTTTGCATTGCGATTTTTTCGATTTCGGCGTTTTGAGTAAGCGGATTTTCTTTTAAACGAGTAACAAGTTCTTGTAGGGATTTGTTCTTTTGGCAAGCATTTTCGGCTATCAATAAGGCTCTTTTGTGAAATCCGATATGACCTGAAAATTTTACGTCAAGACTTAAATTCAATTCTTTTGCTTCTTCAAAATTTTGCTTTTGCAAGGCGGATTTTAATAGGGCTTTTGTCGGAACTTTTTGTCCGAAATTTATTTGATTTTGAGAATTTGTTATTTTCATATACATAATTAAAGTCGAACATAAAATCTTTTGCCATAGAAAGTAAATTATTATTAACGAAGGGCTAATAATTTCTATGCTTGTAGTATCATAGAATTTGTACACAGTTTTATTATAAATGAGGGTAGTTATGGCAAAAGAGAAAGCAAATATCGCAATACTTGGGGCTACAGGTGTTGTAGGTCGTGAAATTACAAAAATCGTTGACGAATTGAAGATTGATTATAAAACGATTAAATTTTTATCCAGTGCAAAAAGTGCGGGTACAAAGATTGAATTTCAAGGCAAAGAATACACGGTAGAAGAAGCAAAACCTGAAAGTTTTGACGGTGTTGATATTGTTTTGGCTTCTGCCGGTGGTTCAACTTCGCAAAAATTTGCACCTGAAATCGTTAAACGTGGCGGAGTTTTGATTGATAATTCGTCAGCTTTCCGTATGGAAAAAGATGTTCCGCTTGTTATTGCGTATGTAAACGATGAAGATTTGAAAAAACATAAGGGAATTATTGCTAACCCGAATTGTTCAACTTCTCAGTTGATGTTGGTTTTGAAACCTTTGCATGAAAAATTCGGAATAAAAAGACTTATTGTTTCAACTTATCAAGCCGTATCAGGGGCAGGTTTGAAGGCGATTAACGAATTGACCGAAAACACAAAAGCTACACTTGATAATAAAGAATTTACAAACGAAGCGTTCAAAAAACCGATTTCTTTCAACGTAATTCCGCAAATTGACGTATTCTGTGAAAACGGTTATACGAAGGAAGAAATGAAGGTTGTGAACGAAACGAAGAAAATCCTTCACTTACCGCAAAACTTGCCGATTTCTTGTACGGCGGCGAGAGTTCCTGTATATAACGGACACTCGGAAGCGGTTGATATCGAGTTTGAAGAACACGTTACTCCAGAGGAAGTTCGTGCAATTTTGAAGGAGTCTTTCGGAATTGAAGTTATTGATAATCCTGAAAATTATGAATATCCGACAACTCGTGATGCTTCAGGCGTAAATCCTGTGTTTGTTGGTAGAATCAGACGTAATTTGGCGTTTGAAAACGGTATTTCTTTGTGGTGTGTTGCCGATAACTTGCGTATTGGTGCGGCATTGAATACTGTTAGAATTTGTAAAAAAGTAATAGAAATGGGACTTTACGGTAAAGAACAATGCTAAAAATTTCAAAATTAACAATTACCTCGATATTTCCGGGATACTCGGACTTAGTTACGGCGAAAAATCCAGCACCTGAACGTGCGGTAACTCTGATAAAAGAAAGATTGGTCGCAAGAGAAGGTTTTTTTGTTCAGAAGGCAGTGCCAGAATATGAACAAAAAACTCTAAAACTTCACTCTACAAAATCAAAAGGTGACACGAAAACATTTATCGGATAAGTTATAACAATTTGAAAGGTATAAAATGGGTCAAATTTTACGAAGAGAAAATGTAGCAAGTTTTGTGCAGAAACTTCACCAATCGGGCAAAACCGTGGTTGCAACAAACGGATGTTTTGATATTTTGCATGTTGG
Source organism: bacterium (assembly GCA_004558955.1). Lineage (GTDB taxonomy): Bacteria > Cyanobacteriota > Vampirovibrionia > Gastranaerophilales > Gastranaerophilaceae > Zag111. The sequence goes on from SFZC01000121.1 coordinate 3,576, forward strand.
GCATGTCAGATATTTGCAAAAGACGAAAACTTTTGCGGATTATTCTATAGTTTTGCTAAATTCGGATAAATCTGTCAAATCTATCAAAGGTCCTTCTCGTCCGATAAATAACGAAAACGATAGGGCGGAAATCTTGTGTGCATTGTCTTGTGTTGATTATGTCGTGATGTTTGATGAGGACAGTCCGAGAAACTTGTTAGACGAGATAAAACCTGATGTTTATACAAAAGGTGCGGATTATACTATGGAAACTTTGCCGGAAGCGGATATTATGCGTAAAAATAATACCCGAGTAGAGTTTATAACTTTTGTTGATGGTAAATCCACAACCAATACTATTGAAAAAATGAAAAACAGTTAGGATTTTAATGTTATTTATAAATAAAGAGCAGGTCATAAAACCTGCTCTTGGTGTTAATTGTATTTTAGAACCCCGATATCTGCGGCTTTTGAGGTTTTGTTGGTTTTGAGCAAACCTTTTGAAATTTTTTGTTGTGATGTCATTTGTTTAATTATTTTGCGTTCACCTGTTGTAGTTGTAGTTGTAGTTGCTTTCGGGGTTCTCTGTAATTTACAAAGTATGCCAAAGCCTTTTACTCGTTGAAGTCTTGGGGTTTTTGTATTTGAAATTTTATCTGTTGAAGTAGTTACAACTTTTGCAGTTTTTTCGGTGTTGTTATTTTTTACTTTTTCGATAGGTTTGCCTTCGTTGCCCAAATTCCAACGGAAACCGAAGGTCATTGCAATACCGTTACGTCCGCCGTTTCTAATCATTGCCTGACCAAATGCGGTGTATCTGTCTTTGAAACGTTTTTGTAAACCTACACCGTATTCAATGTACGGTTTAATGCTTGTTTCGGGTAATTTTACGTTGTTTGCTTTTACGCTTGATTCGTTCATTGCGTTCCAAACCATACCGATACTTGCGTAAGGTTGCCAACCGTTTTTGGTGTTTGTAATAAATCTTACACTCGGGTTCAACATTATTGAGTGCATTGGGTCGGCATTAATTCTTACGCCCGCAGCGTTTGTGTAATCAAAAGTATTGGCGAAGGTGTATGACATGAACCAAATTGGCTGAATAATATATTTACCTTCTTTAAATTCAAAGTTGTAACCTGTTTTAGAACCGACACCTGCCAATAGGGTTGTGAAATCTTCTTTGCCGTACATTGTTGTAGTTTGACCGACAGTGGCACCTGCACTCAATGTCAAGGCTGTCCACAAGTTGCCTTTGTAGAAGGTTTGAGTTAAACCGAGCAAACCGCCGTTCATTGTTGTGTCGCCACCGTTGTAACGAAGTTGAGAACCGTTATAGCCGATGTAACCGGTTGTTAAACCTGTCCAACCGTGTTTGAGTTTTTGGAAATCGCTGTCAAAACCGACTAATGTTCCGTAAGTTGTAGCATTTACGGCAGGAGCATTTTTGAGGTTCATTTTTTCAAAGGTTACATAAGGACGAACCCAACCGGCTTTGTTGTTAAATTCGGTTGTGATATTGCCCAAGTTGTTGTTGTAATCCGTACTTAGAGCATATTGATTAGCCTTTATGTGAGAAATTCTTTCTAACATCGGCATTTGAGTGAACGCATCAGCGTGTTCAAATACATATTTGAAAGTTTCGTTCACAGTTGCATTTGCACCTGCTTGAACGTTTACGGGTGCTGACAAGACTGCAGGGTTAAATGCTCCGGCACCTGACGAGCCTCCGCCACGAACGAATTGAAATTCACCCGATTCAGGGGAATATCCGACCGAATATTTGTAA
>SFZC01000027.1 GCA_004558955.1 bacterium
AAAAATACCTTGATTTGCGCGGACTTCAACTTTTGATTACAAAACAGAAGCCGTTTGAATTTTTAATTATTGTTGAGAGAATTTTGTTACTAAATAATTTTTTTATCTAAAAATGCTGTCATTGCTTTTTTGAATTGTTCCGCCTGAGCCCGCGTAGGAGCCTCAAATCGCAAAGTAAATACAGGTTCGGTATTACTTTGTCTGATTAGAGCAAAACCGCCCTCAAAAACGATTCTCATACCGTCTAAAGTTACGATTTCTTTTATCGGAGCACCGAACATATCAGGATTTGATTTAACTTCGTTTTTCATTGCTTCCAAAACATCTTTTTTCAGCGGATTTGGGCAAGGAAAACGAACTTCATCACTTGTAAACACCTGATTGAACGGTTCTAAGACTTCGTCAATTCTGAAATTAGGGTTAAGTTTTTTATTTTTAGCAATAATTTCAATCATTCTGCAACCTGCATAAATTGCATCATCAAATCCGTAATATCTGTCTTTAAAGAATGTATGACCGCTCATTTCCCCGCCTAATACTGCGTGAGTTTCTTTCATTTTGCCTTTAATGTAGCCGTGACCTGTTTTGCACATAATCGCTTTACCGCCGTTTTTATTGATAGTGTCAAACAAGACTTGAGAACATTTAACCTCAGACACAACGGTTGGTTTTTGGTCGATAATGTCCATTGCATAAATCAATAGTAATTTATCACCTGTTAAAGGTTTTCCGTGAGAATCCACAATTCCGATTCTGTCACTGTCTCCGTCATAAGCAATTCCGACATCAGCCTTATTTTCAACAACGGTTTTTGAAAGGGTTTCAAGAGTTGACAAAACGCTCGGATTTGGGTGGTGGTTCGGAAATCTTCCGTCAGGTTCTGAGAAAAGTTCAATAACTTCACAACCGAGTTCTTTGTACAATTTAGGTCCGACAATACCGCCTGTTGCGTTTGCACTGTCAACGACCACTTTAATTCCTGTTCCGACTTTGCCGAAAGTCTTTTTCATTTCGTTAATATATTCATCAATAATTTCTGTTTTATAGTTGTAATCTTTCAGATTTTCAGGTAATTTTGACCAGTTTGAATAAGTTTCTTTTTTAACTTCTTTGATTTGAGCCTCATTCAAGGACTGACGGTTAAAAGTCATTTTCAACCCGTTATATTCGCTCGGATTGTGGCTTGCTGTAATAATCATTGCTCCGTCAAGGTTGTGTGCAAACTCGGAATAATACCCGATAGGAGTCGGGGCTAACCCTAGATCCTCAATATGACCAACTTTTGAATTTGTAAGACCATTTATGATAGCCTTTTTAAGACTTGGCGAATGTAATCTTGCATCCATGCAAACACTTATTTTCAAAGTTTTAGGTTGTTTTTGAGTTTGTTTTGAAAGCCAAGAAGTATAACCGATTGCGATATTATAAAAAAGGTCTTCGGTTATATCTACCTTATAAATTCCACGAATATCATTTTTGCCAAATGCGTGTTCATATTTTTGCATAATTCACTTCTCCTATTATTTAGACTATAATTAAATCATATCATGAAAAACTTATTAAAAAATCTGTCAGATAATAAAACGGTAGTAATCTCACTCTTTTTATTGCCCGCTTTGCTCGGAACCTTAATATTTATTATAATTCCCGTGCTTTGTTCGTTTGGCTTGAGTTTTGCAAAATGGGATTTGCTAAATCCGATAACTTTTGTCGGATTAGAGAATTACAAAAACTTGTTTAATGACAAAGTTTTCTATCAAACCTTGATAAATACAATAGTTTTCGCAATTTCGACCTCAACTTTTGGGGTAATAATTCCGCTTATTTTAGCATCAGTTTTAAATTCTAAAATTCGAGGAAGTGAATTTTTTAAAACGGCATATTTTTTACCGTTTATCACCCCAATGATAGTTATAGGTATTGTTTGGGGTTGGATTTTTGACCCGAATATCGGACTGTTAAATAAACTTTTACATCTACATATAAATTGGTTATATGACGTAAAATTCGCCATGCCAGCATTGATTGCGGTGTCTGTGTGGAAACTTATAGGATATAATATGATAATTTTTCTTTCCACCTTGTCTTCAATTTCGCAAAGCCTGTTTGAGGCGGCAAAAATTGACGGAGCAAATTCACTTCAAACTTTTCGCCATGTGACTGTTCCAATGCTTTCACCGACTATCTTTTTTGTTGTGATAATCACGACTATCAGTTCTTTTCAAGTGTTTGATTTGATTTATTTAATGACACAAGGCGGACCATTTAACAGTACAAATGTTTTGGTTTACTCGATTTATCAAAACGCTTTTGAGTATTTTAATGTCGGGGAGGCAAGTGCTATTGCTTATGTTTTGTTCGCAATAATCCTTGTTTTAACCCTTTTACAGTGGAAATTTCGCAAAAAAATCGTTTATAATGAAATTGATTAGGTTAACATCTCTTAATATTTACTCTCAATATTTTAAAGTTTTGACAAAAGATTACCGATAAATAATCTGTAAGATACCATTAAATCAACACGGGGTGTGTATAGATTATGTTTGAAGAACTAAAAAGACGAGAGCTAATAGAAGCATTAAAACATTTAATTGAAAAGGCTGAGGCTGAAACAAACGAAAAAGATTCAGATATTTATTGCGAATTTATGAAAGGTATGATTTTAAATACATATAGCACAAATTAGTAATTCAGGTAATGTGTTTTTCTATTGATTTTAATAGAATTTTACTATGAATATCGTTGTTATTGGCGGAGTTGCAGCAGGAGCAAAAGCAGCCGCAAAAATTAAACGTTTATTACCTGATTCAAGTGTGAAAATTTTCACTGATGATACGCATGTTTCCTACTCTTCGTGCGGTTTACCATTTTATATTCAAGGTAATTTCAAGGATTACAGAAGTCTGCTTGTACGTTCTGTTGAAGAGTTTAATCAAGCCGGGATTGACGTTTATTTGGAGCATCGTGTTATAAAAATAGACACAGATTCTCAAACTTTGACTGTTCAAAATAAGTTTAATAATATTAATGTACCGTATGACCGTTTAATAATAGCAACGGGAGCAAGACCAATTATACCAAATGTTAAGGGCATAAGAGATTTTGAGAATATTTATACCCTCCGAAAAATTGAAGACGGTATTAAAATTCGAGAACAAATGCTAAAAAGTAAAAATGCGGTTATTGTCGGCGGCGGATTTATCGGGCTGGAACTGCTTGAAGCCTTTGTTAAAAACGGACTGAAAGTCACGTTATTAGAACGTGGTAAGAAAATTATGCCTTCTTTTGATTCTGAAATGTCTGATGAAATAAAAAAGCGAATTGAATTGTCTGACGAAAAGAATTTTCAAATTCTCACGGGGGAAGCTGTTGTCGAAATTGTTGGTAAAAACGGAGTTGCCACAAAGGTTTTGACTTCCTCTGGAAAAGAAATTGATGCGGAAATTATTGTTTTGTGTGTCGGAGTAATACCAAACAGTGAAATTGCTCGAGAAGCGGGGATTGTCATCGGAAAATCAGGTGCAATCAAGGTAAACAAATTTATGCAAACTTCTGTTGCTAATATTTATGCTTGCGGAGATTGCTGTGAAGAACCGCATTTGATTAACGGAAAGTCAGTTTGGGTTCCGTTGGGTTCGACCGCAAACAAAGAAGGTCGATGTGCCGCCTTGAACGCTGCGGGAATTTATACGGTGTTTGAGGGCGTTTTGAGCTCATCAGTGACAAGATGTCTGAATACAACAATGTCAATGACAGGATTTACCGAAAAAGTTGCCAAAGAGTACGGCTACACGCCTGAAACAGTAACTGTAAACAAACATGATATGGTTGACTACATGCCTGAGGCCAGTGAAATTACACTCAAAATTGTTGCAGAAAAAACAACAGGGCTGCTTTTGGGTGGGCAGGCTGTCGGCTCAATCGGGGCAGATAAGCGAATAAATACGCTAGCAACGGCACTTGTCGGCAAATTGACTGTCAAGGAGTTTGCGGCAAATGATTTAACCTATTCTCCGCCGTTTTCAACAACCATTGACCCGTTACTGGATGCAATGAATATTTTATCTGCAAAGTTATCAGAAAATTAGTTTTTGTTTGAATGTTGGAGCCTGTAAAGATATCTTGCAACTGCTTCCCCCATAGCAAAACAGTTAGCCTGAACCCTCAATGCACCTTGAGCCAAGTAATCCGCCGACAAACATCTTCCAACAACAAATAAATTGTCATAATCGACTGACATAAGACTTTCAATCGGTAATTGATATTCGCCGTCAATTTCAAGCGTAGAGCTGTTCTTGTCTTTTGAGTGAACATCAACGGGATAATTTGAAATAAGTGCAGGATTTTCAAATTTTTTGCCCGAGCGTAAATCCTCAATAGTGTATATATACTTGCCTTTTACCCTGTTAGAAACTCTTACACCCATTCCGTCAGAAATATTTGAGATAAAGGCTTTTTCAAATCCAGGTAAATATTCTTTGCAAAATTTAGATAACCTGTAAATGCTTGCTCTGCCTTCGATTAAGGCTTTGCTAATATCCTGAGTTATATTAGGATTAAGGTTTTCAATAATACGAGGACAGTTAAAAGCAACGGTTGACGGCATTCCCGCTACGGTAAATACCTGAAAATAGTTTCTGTCAGTGTCTTTCAATACTCCGTTTTGAACCGCCTTGTCAAATACGGGAGCTAATGCCCAATTTTTGTTGTCGTCCCAAGTGTATGCAGTTGACAGGTGAGGAACTCCGTTTATATGTTCAAAAGTAGTAACATTACGGTCTTTATCCGTTTTGATGAGCCATTTCCCAAACTTTTCAATATCAACTCCACTCATCAAAAATCTTAGGCTCATCGGTTGATAATCTTGATTATCGTCTAAAAATTCGCAGTTAATTTTTTTTGAAAAATCTGCATTACCTGTTGCATCTACAACATACTTCGCTCCGATACATACCGATAAGGTGTTGTCAAAGCTTATGCTGTTATTATCTGTATATATCGAATAGTTATATGCAGATAATGTTGTTGAGTTTATGTTTAAATATGTTATTGTATTGTCTTTAGTTTTTACATTTGTAACCTCTGTATTAAATCTGATATCGACATTGACGGAACTAAGCATTTCATCAAGTGCTATTTTCGCAAGTTCGGGGTTAAACCAGCCAATATTTCCCTGATAAGTAACCTGACCACCCATTTCAGCCATTTTCAAGGCAAAAGACTTGTAAAAGGCGTTATTTATTTGGTTACTGCCAACATTCATGACAGGCACAACGAGATTTGAAGTAATCGCACCGCCAAGCATTGAACTACGCTCTATAAGTAGGGTTTTAAAGCCCAGTAAGCCTGAAATATATGCTGCAGCACAACCGGCTGTACCTCCGCCAATAACAACAATATCGTAAGTTTTTGTCATGATTAAATTTCTCCTCAAGATAACTATTATATGATATTCCATGTTGCCCTGTTGGTGCAAATAATTTACAAATCATGATTTTTCAAAGAATAATTTGAAAAAATTTATTCAGTAGAATTTTGAATATTTAAATTTATACGAAATAATACGTTGCGATATATTCCGATAATATTGTATCAATAATTTGTGGCAAATCGTTTTTTATAATGTGAACTCGATTCTCTATTCGAGTTTTTAACTTCATCTTCTCGCTCTTTTAAAATTGTCTCATTTTGAGCAGAAAGGAACGGGTCACGATAAAATATACCGGCTTTTGTTTTAACAAGCCCTAAATCAAATTCTGATAGGTGATGTTTTATGAGAGTTTCATCTTTTGTTGCTACCGTACCGAAATACTGTCCCGTGCGTTCGTTATAAATTTGCCCGATAAAAAATCCTGCCGCTATCATTGCTCCTCTAATTGAAGCTGACGAGGAGTAAGTCAAAAGCATTCCGTCGGGTTCTAAATGGACATAAAGTTGCTTGAAAAAATCAAACGACCATAAGCATGGACATTTTGACGGCGTAAAAGCATCTAAGAATATCAAATTGTATGAATTAGAATCTTCAAGTAAAACTTTTCTTGCATCGTCATTTTGTAGGTCAAAATTAATATCCTGTAAATGATATGTTTTTAGCCTGTTTTTGTAACTTAAAGATACATGTTGATAATATATATTATGTAAAAGAGTTACTATCTTGTTATGAGGTTTACAGTTAGTCATCTTATGCTTATAAAATTCAAATATGCCCCTTATATTTTCATCAAAAAACGGTCTGAATTTTGCAACTGATAATATTGAATTTATTGTCATATCCGAAAAAATTTCAGGTTTGGTACTGATTAGTGCATTAAGTAAAAGGTAGTTAATTTCAGGTTCAACTTTTAGGGTTTTGCTTTCAGAATCATTTATTAAATATTTATTGATTTTTTCATTCGGGAGCTTTTTATTAAACCTTTTATAATGCTTTTCACCTGTTTTTATAAAGGGTGAAAGGCAAGAAATGTTTTTGTCAAAATCCACTGCCTTGATATAGATGCTTGGAAGGCTCTCTCTAATATAGTTTGAGCGATTAGTCACATTTCTCTTAACAAATCTTTGTAAAAATCCGTTAATATTGTTCTTTTTTTCTTGTGATTTATTTCCATGTATCGAAGAATTACAATTTTCCTTTTTGCTATTAAAAACATTATTGGAATATATCGCTCCGCAATTCTGTGATAATGCTTTATTACTGGTTGATATTTTATCTGTATGTATCGCTCCGCACTTATTATTTTGTAATAATATTTTATTGGTATATATCGGAGCGTAATCATCTGTAGGCTTTTGATTTGTTTTTAAAATTTTTGATGAAAAATTTTTGAAAAATTTTGAAAATTTATTTGTTATTTTGTTTTGAAAATTCTTTTGAGAAGAAATATTCTTTCTGTTCTCTAAAATATAATTAAGCAAGGCTTTTGTGTTATACCCGATTCCGTAACAAATATCCAAAACCTTTATATTATCATATCTTAGTAGTATATCATGCAGATTAGATGGGAAAATAAACTTTTCATAGGCTTCCGTCAAAGCACCTGTTGCACTATGATAGATGTCGTTAAAGTCTTTGCTGTACAATCCGACCGAACCGTCTTTAGTAAAATATGGATAAAATTCACTCATATCAATACTTTAGAGTATTTTTTGAAATATGACAAATTATTAAAATAACTTAAATAAGCCTTTTTTTGTGTTTTTGGTATAATAACTAAAGAAGAAAGGTAAGTAAGTTATGAAAATTACAGTAAAAGTGCCTGCAACAACAGCAAATCTCGGTCCGGGATTTGATTGTTTAGGTATGGCTCTTCCGATATACAATACAATTACCATTGAGGAAACAGTTTTGCCGGGTACAGGTGTTGAAATCAATGTATTTCCAACAAGTGACATTGTGGAACAGTCCTCTTTGGAGCATATTCCGTTGGATAATAACAGCATTGTTTACAAAGCGGTTGAGCTTTTATACAACATGATTGGACAATCTCCTGCTGAGTTAAAGATTAACATTTACACAGGAATACCTGTAGCACGAGGTTTGGGCAGCAGTTCTTCGGTTATTGTTGGAGCATTATTTGCTGCAAACGAGTTATTGGGACGTCCTGCGGATGTACCAGCGTTGCTTTCTATTGCTTGCGAAATCGAAGGTCACCCTGATAATATTACCCCTGCTATTGTTGGCGGATTGGTAATTTCATCACAAGAAGAAGACGGCAGTGTTGTATATAGAAAACTTAATTGGCCTGAAGAATGGGCTATAACCGTTTGTATTCCTGATTTTGAATTATCTACTGATATTGCACGTTCTGTTTTGCCTGCTGAAGTTCCTATGCAAGATGCAATTTTTAATGCCAAAAGACTTGCGTTATTTGTTGAAGCTGTCCATACTAAAGATTCAGAACTTATGAAAATGGCTCTTCAAGACAGACTTCATCAACCGTACAGAATGAAATTAGTTCCCGGCTTGAACTCGATTATCAGCAATTTAAGACACTTTGACAATGTTTTGGGGTGTGTATTGAGCGGTGCCGGGTCTTCAATTTTGATTATTTCCGAGAAAAACAACTTGGATAAAATTAGAAATATTGTAAAGGATACTTGGGCTGAACAAAATATTAAGTGTGAAATTAAGACTTTGTCCGTTGAAAATAACGGTGCTCAGATTATCACAAACGAAGATTAGTCTTGTTATTAGCGTAATCAGACAATAAAAATTAAATCAAAAAACTTTCATAATTGTTTAGAACAATATGGAGGCTTTTTTTATGAATATTAAAATTTTAGATTTATGTGTGGGGTGCGGGGCATGTGCAATTATTAACCCTGAAGTTTTTGAAATTAACCAAAATAAAGCGATTGTGAACAAATCAAGAATAGAAAATTTTGAAGACTTGTGCATAGATGCAGCCATAACATGTCCTGTTAATGCCATTGAAATTGATGAAACATAATATAGATTAAGAAATATTAAGCACTTAAAATCCAATGATAATGCCGATTTCAAAATTTTATAAAAATCCAAAGTCAATTTTACTACGAAAAAATACTTTATATAAGAGTAGATAAATTTGTAGTAAATTTGTAGTAAATTTGAAAGGTAGGTATTTATGACAATCGGAGTAGCAACAGGACATGCCGCAGCAATTATGTTGGACAGAAGCAAAGGCTCTATGACAAACAGAGCTCAATGTGCAAAAGAGCACTTTAAAAATGATATGAAAACAGGTTTAAAAATAGGTACTGTCGGTGCCGGCGCAGTAGGTGTTGCTTATGCAGCAAAACATAGCCCAAAAGTTGCCAAAGCAGTAACTTATGGAGCAAAAACTATTGGCAAAGCTATTGGACATATTGCTAAAAAAGTTGGAGCAAAAGATTTTGCTACAAAACTATTAAAAAATCCTTTAGGTCAAAAACGTTTAGGCGCATTGGCAGTAGGTATTGCAGCAGGCGCTTACGTATTAGACACTTTATTCAATTACGCAAACAAAGCAGGCAGAATTAATCAAAAATACGAAGATGCTGCAAAAATAGAAGGAACAACCAAAAACGTTGTTTTAGATGCTTAATTATCTTTGATAAATTTTTAGATAAAAGCGGTGTAGATAGATTCTATACCGCTTTTTCATAAGTAAATGTTACAGTAATGAATTTATCCTCAACTTTGGTAATAGCCCAGCGAAGAACATTGCCAAACCGTTGATTTAGTTCATTTTCAATATTTTCCGTTGAAAAATCGAAGTTTTTCTCCAGTTTTACGATTTCAGAAATTATTCTAGTTTTCATATTCTATTCCACTGTTACCGATTTTGCCAAATTTCTAGGTTGGTCAACGTCTTTACCCAAAAATTCCGCAATATAGTAAGCAATTAGTTGCAAAGGAATCATTGCGATAATCGGAGACAAGATTTCGTTAACCTCAGGAACTTTGATTATGTAATCGAACAAATCGTCCAATTTCGGGTCATCTGAGTTCGTCAAAGCAATCATTCTTGCGTTTCTTGCTCTTGCTTCTTCGCTATTAGATAATAATTTTTCGTAAACAGAACCCTTCATCAAAATTGACAATACCGGCATTGTTTCGTCTAACATTGCAATAGGTCCATGTTTTAATTCGCCGGCAGGATAGCCTGTAGCGTTGATATAACTGATTTCTTTCAGTTTTAACGCACCTTCCAAGGCGGTAGGGTAGTTTATACCTCTAGCAATATAGATAAAGTCTTTTGTTGAAGAGTATTTTCTTGCACATTTTTGAACACACTCTTTGTGTGCCAAAATTTGTTCAATTTTTTGCGGCAATAATAACAATTCTGACTTAATTTCCACTAATTCATCTTGTTTCATTGAATTTTTGATTTCAGCCAAATACAATGCCAACAAGTAGAAAGAAGTTAACTGTGCAATATAAGATTTTGTAGCGGCTACAGAAACCTCAATTCCGGCACTTACGGGAACTAAACTGTCCGCTTCTCTTGCCATAGCACTGTCAGGACGGTTAGTAATAATCAAAATGTGCGAACCCTTTGCCTTAGCCTGTTTGATAGCAGTCAAAGTATCTGCAGTTTCACCAGATTGAGAAACCCCGATTACAAGGGTATGTTCATCTGTTACCGTGTTTCTATAGATATATTCACTTGAAGCCTCGATATCAACAGGAATTTTGCAAAAATCTTCAATGATATATTTACCAATCATCGCAGCATGCAACGATGTTCCGCAAGCGATAATTTGTATTCTGTTCAAATTTCTAAGGCTTTCGATATTTAATTTAACTTCGTCCAATGACACAGGGGAATCCGCAGTGTGAAGTTTTCCGACTAATATATTACGGATTACGTCAGGTTGTTCATGGATTTCTTTAAGCATGAAGTGTTTGTAACCCATTTTGCTCAAGGCTACAGGCTCCCAAGGTAAAACCTCAACCTTTGGAGTTACAGCATTACCGTCTGCATCTTCAAGTTTTATAGTATCAGGAGTTAAAGTAGCAACCTGATTATCAGTCAAATAAATTGCATTTTTTGTGTACTTGATAAATGCTGGAATATCAGAAGCAACATAAAACTCTTTATCTCCAAGCCCAATAACAAGAGGAGCATTTCTTTTTGTTACAACAAGTTTATCTTTTTCATCCTTGTGCATTACTCCAAATGCGTATGCTCCTTCAATTCTTTTTGCTGCAAGTTGAACAGCTTTAGTCAAATCTTTAACTTCGCCGTAAATTTGAGCCATTAAATGAGCAACAATTTCGGTATCTGTTTGAGAGCGGAACACGCAACCTTTAGCCTCTAATTCTACCTTTAATTCTTTATAGTTTTCAATAATACCATTATGAACAATTACTAATTTACCGCAATTACAAGTATGAGGGTGAGCATTGATTACTGTCGGTTTTCCGTGAGTTGCCCAACGAATATGTCCGATACCCATTGTTGATTTTGCTATTTCATAAGCATGAGGGCTTAATTCTTCTCTCAAATTGCATAATTTCCCCTCAGCTTTATAAATTTTAATCCCGTCCGCACATTGAACCGCAATGCCTGAGGAATCATATCCTCTGTATTCTAACTGTTCCAAACCGTCTAATAATATATCTACAACAGGTTTTCTGCCAACGTAACCTATAATACCACACATACTGTATCTTCTCCCTACTTTCTGTACATTATATATAGTATCATCAAAATATTAACTTTAGGTTTCCTTAATATAAATTTTACATTACTCTAAAATACGAACACCCGCCCCCATTGTCGGCTGAATCATGTTATTATAACGATATCCTCTGTTACCGTAATATGCGTTATGATATCCGGGAAGCATTGCGTTGTTGAATAATGGCGGGGTAATTGGCGGAGTTAAACCTGTCGGATAGCCGTTATATCTGCTGTAAAATCTGCGAAACGGATTTGGTGAATAGTAATCTGTAACATAGTTTTTCATGTTGTATGTGTCCTGATAACAGGATAAAATATTGTTTACACGTTCAGTATAAGTCATCGAAGGGTATGTTTGGCGAAAAATAGTTCGCTCAATTCTGCCAAGTCTGTTTGACAAAGATTGTTTAGGATAAATCTTGTGGTACAAGTATAATTCAACCCTGTTCAAGTCTTGTGAATACATATCACCTGTGTCATTGTACGAGGTATCATTGTTTGCCATATTTGTTGAAATATATTTATAAGTATCAAGTTTCCCACCTGCCATGACCGAGTTTGTAAGCCCTAAAACAAAACAAAATGCAATCAAACTTAGTAATAAATTCTTCATATTTAATCCTCACTCTCAAGTGTTATCCTAATTCGGACGTGATATTTTTACATTGTGCTAATCGGCAATATTACAAAGTGGTAAAATTTTGACATAAGTGTTATTATAAAAATATGTTAAATACTAAGAGAGATAAAAAAGAAGTTATAGCCTATCTTCACACTCATTGGGATAGGGAATGGTATCGAGAATACGAAGTCTTCAGACTCAGACTTGTCAGAGTTTTTGACCAAGTTTTAGAAATGTTGGAAAACCGAGAAATCCCGTCCTTTTATTTTGACGGGCAGGTTGCTGCATTGCAGGACTATTTAGAATTAAGACCTGAAAAAGAAGTCCTTGTAAAAATGCTGATTGCCGATAAAAGACTGTTTGTCGGCCCGTTTTACTGTTTGGTTGATGAATTTTTAACTGACGGTACATGTTTTAGAAAAAACCTTGAAATAGGCATGCAAATTGCCCGAAATTATGGTTGCAAGGATTTCATTGCATATCTCGCCGATACTTTCGGACATAGTCAAAATATTCCTGAAATTCTTAAAGAATACGGAATCGACAAAGCTGTTGTTTGGCGTGGTTGTGGTGACAAAATTCCCGCAAATTTCAAGTTTTGCGGGATTAATACGGTAAACCTTGTTCGTGGTTATTTTAACAATATTTTTTCAACAGACAAAACTATTGAAGAGAAAGCGGAATTTTTAAAACACAATTTAGATTTAATCGCAGAAAAATCGGGTAATACGTTGTTAATGCCGATTGGAGCAGACCATTTAGGTGTTCCTGCTGACATTATGGAGCAAATTGAAGCCGTAAATGAAATTTTAGAAGATTACACAATTACGGTAGGGTCTTTGTTTGATTATTTTGAAAAAGTCAAATTTAAAGAAAATATCAGTACCGAATTGCGTGACAATTCTAAAACCTTTACATTGCAAGGGGTTTATTCCTCTCGCTCAAAACTGAAAAGACTTAATACGGAATGTTCTTATAAATTGGAACTTGCGGATAAGCTTCAGTATAATTTCGGAGCAAATTATGATTCGGCGATAGATTATGCCTACAGATTATTGTTACAAAATCAGGCACATGACAGTATTTGCGGATGTTCAACCGATATGGTGCATGAAGAAAATATTGTAAGATACAACAAAATTCTTCAAATTGCTGATACAATTATTAATGAAATTAGCATAACACAACCGGAAAACTTGTCTATGTCTTTTAAATATCCTGATAAATATAAGATTTTGGAAATTCAAAGAACTAAAATTGAAGAAAATGTTCAGATTATTGAAAAGAAAAAAGGTTTCCCAAGAGATTTGTTGTATGATATAAATAAAATTCCGGTAACAGAAGATTATACAACGATTTACACCATGTTAAAGGAATTCAATCCTGATAACAGGCAACCTGACTTGATTGTCAAAAGTACAAATCTTTTCAATCTGAATATAAATTTAAGCGTTGAAGACGGAAAACTTGTTCTTTATGACAAAGCAAAACGTTACGACAATTTCATTGAATTTGTAAGATGTAAAGATTACGGCGACAGTTATAATTTCGGACCGGTTAAAGATGATGTTGAAGAAATTGCCGAGATTAAATCTTCGAAAGTACTTGAAGAAGGACCTTTCCGTTCAACTTTAAGAATCATGACAAGTTTCTTCACAGTCGATGTTTCTCTTTACAAAAAATCAAAATTATTAAGATTTAAGATTAAATGGCTGAATTTGTCGTCAAACAAGCGTTGGCAGGTTCGATTTAACTTCCCTAACAAGGTTAAAGAGGTTAAATCGGAAGATATGAACATGCTAATCACAAGAAAATTCGATCCTGATTATGATATAAGGGAGAATTTACCGACAGAAAAGGGTAAAGAGGCTAAAACCAATACCGCACCATTTCAACGTTTTGTTTGGGTAAACGGGTTGGGTATCGTGACAAAAGGAATAAACGAATATGAAGTCAAGGACAATCATTTTGCATTGACACTTCTTCGCAGTACAGGCATGATTTCAAATCCGAAAAATCCGGCTCGTACAACTCCTGCTGGACCACCTATTGAGGTTCCGGGACTGCAACAGTTGGGAGAAAATGAGGTCGAATTTGCAATAGGCTTTATTCCGGTAAACGATTGGGCAAATTATGTGGAAGAGATTTATCCGCAAACAATTTTGTTCTAGTTGTTTTAAATCTTTTTGAGCGATTTGACAGTCTGCTTTTGAAAATTTTACAAAATAAAAAACGGTCATGTTGACCGTTTTTTTGTTATCCTATCCTTTTTCCTTAAATTTGTCTTTCCTGTTTTTCCTATTGATTTACAACAACTTTTGCTACGAAGTTTATGGCATCGAAGAACGAATCCTTTACAAACTCTTTTGCTAACACCGATACCGGTCGATTTTCGATGCAATCAAACACATAATAAATCGGGTCTTGTGAGTTGTTAAATCTCATTCTTTTATCTTTATTTTTCAAATAGTTAATTTCTGTAGGTTGACCTCTGCGAGATCTTCTTTTTGTTATTGAACCAAATGCTTGTCCTGAAGTTGAAATCATCTTTTTTCTCTCTCTTGTTCTTTATATCTTACATATATATAAAGTATTTTAGTTAGAAAAAATTGCCTTTTTGAAGTGCATTTTGTAAACAAATGTAAAGTTCTATTTTTCAAGCTCAATGGTTTCTTCGCCGTCTTGAATATTTTTACCTATTGATTTTTCCAGTTCAGCACGGGCAGAATTGTACTCATATAGTGCGGTATAATACGTTAATTGAGCCTGTTCGTATGTGTTTTCAGCATCTTTTAACTCAGTCGGAGAGGCCTCTCCAACTCTGTATCTACCATAAGATAACTCGTAATTTTCACGAGACTGTTTAACGTTCAAAATTGCAACAGGCAGTTGGTTTCGCTTTTCTTCAAGTTTTAAATAAGCATTTTGAATTTCCAAATAAATACTGTTTTGAGTATTTCTGGCATTTGCCAATTCTCTGTCATACAGGTATTTTGCTTCCTTAATCTCGTTTCTGATAAGCATTGCGTTAATTGTCGGGAACTTCAAATAACCGCCAATATTAAAACCATAGTTTGAATTCCAAGACTTACCGCCTCGTTGGTATTGTCCCTCAAAACTTAAAGTAGGGAAGAAGGATTTTTTAGTCAATTTAACCGTCTGATTAACACCTTCCACCTTAATTTCAGCAAGTTTTAACTCGGGGCGTGAATCTCGTGCCGTATCTATTGCCTGCTCAAAAGACATATTAACGGGTTTATATTGAAGTTTATCCACAATATCGTATCTTTCGATATATGGAACACCCATTACGTTATTTAACTTCGCAATCGCCAAATTAACAGCATTTTCCGCCTGAATGAGTTTTAATTTTGCATTACTCAAATTCGTTTCAGCAATTGTAACATCTACTTTTGGATTTTCACCCGTTAAATAAAACGCCTTTGCCTGATTATAAAATAATTGGTACTTATCAACCGTATCCTGTGCTACACGACGATTTTCGTAAGCGTACAAAACATTATAATAAGCATCTTTAGTTTGATAAATTACGTCATTTACAACGGCTTCAAAAGTTTTTTTATAACCTTCATAATCCAATTTCCTGATTGTTGCCTGATTTTGAGTTACCCCAAAGTCATAGAGCATTTCCTGGAGTGATATTTGTCCGAGCAAATAGTAATTAAACTCCAAACTTTGACCCAACGCATCTGATAATTGAAGTTGTCTTAAACGAGTATAGCCCGTTTGCCAAGAAATTGTCGGGAAAAAGTTTGACCAAACCTGTTTTATTCTCGCATCAGATGCCAAAATATCCTGAAAGGCGGCATTAATCTGCGGATTATTACCTAAAGCAAGTTTCAAACAGTTATCAAGTGTCATATCGATATTTTTTTCAATTGAACCTGAAATAACATAGTTCGGATTGACTTTGATTTCAGGCAAAACCTGCTCACCTTGCGGGTATTCGTCCGTATTTATATCGTTACCCAAACTTTTCGCCAAAGTTACGGGTGAAATCACTATCATTATAAAAATTATGAATAATTTTTTAAGCATCTTTTTTACTTTCTTTGATTTTTGAAACTTTATTTGACATGTAGATTTTAAATTCCTCTACCATAACGTAAAATGCGGGAACAAGGAAAGTACCGATAAAGGCAACTGCCATCATACCGCCAAACACCGTCATACCAACCGAGTGACGAGAGGCTGCACCTGCACCTTCCGCAAAAACAAGCGGTAACAAACCTAAGATAAACGCAATATTCGTCATCATTACCGCTCTAAAACGCAATTTTGCGGCTTGCATTGCGGCTTCTCTTATTGGCATTCCGTTTTCGTGAGCATCTTTAGCAAATTCAACAATAAGAATTGCCTGTTTTGTACTCAAACCAATCAACATAACCAAACCGATTTGAGAGTACAAATCCATAGAATATCCCGCAACGTATTGGAAAACCAACGCTCCGACAAGTGAAACCGGAGTTACCAAAAGTACACTTATCGGCAGGAACCAGCTTTCATACAAGCCGACCAGGAACAAGAAAATAAATACCAAAGACATTGCCAAAATCGGTAAAATTTGCCCACTGGATTGTTTTTCCTGCAAAGAAGAACCTGACCAAGAATAACCCATGTTTTCAGGCAAAACTTCATCAGAAAGTTTCTCCATCATTTTCATTGCTTTGCCTGAACTTACACCTGAACGAGCACTTCCGTTAATAGTAATTGCAGGATACATGTTAAATCTTGTTCTTGTATATGGACCGACTACATTTGAAATCTTCACTACAGACATCAATGGTACCATTTTGCCAAAGTTATTTTTAACATAAATTTTATTTAAATCGGATATTTTTTCACG
The DNA here is from genome assembly GCA_004558955.1 of bacterium. Classification (GTDB taxonomy): domain Bacteria; phylum Cyanobacteriota; class Vampirovibrionia; order Gastranaerophilales; family Gastranaerophilaceae; genus Zag111. Next base: position 16,637 of record SFZC01000027.1, read on the forward strand.
ATATGGTGCATCTGCCTGAACATAAACACGATATACACGACCGTATTTATTAAAGTCATTTACATAAGTTTTGGCAAAATATGCGGCAATAGCGTTGTAAATCTCAGTTACTTGAACATTTTGAGCCATCGCCTTATCAACGTCAACATCAATCATTAATTGAGGCAAATTAGCCGTATAAGACGAATAAATCATGGTAAAATCAGGATTTTGTCTTGCTTTATTCATCAAGTTTCGAGCCTGTTGGTACATTTCACCCGCAGTTCGATCCCCCTTATCAAGTAATTGATATTCAAAACCTCCAAACATACCTAAACCTGTAATGGCTGGTGGAGAAAAGGTTGCAATCGTTGCTCCCGGAAAATGTGCAAATTGAGCATTAATATTTCCGGTAATCCCGTCAATAGATTCCTCTTTTGATTTTCTTTGTGACCAAGGCTTTAAGTGAGAAACGATAAATGCCGTATTTTCACCGTCAAACCCAATCAAAGAAATCGTATCGGCAACACCCGGAAGCTTTTTCAATTTTGTTTCAACATCTTTTGCTACGCTATCCGTTCGAGAGGCTGAAGAACCTTCAGGTAATTGAATTTGAGTAAACAAAGCACCTCTATCTTCCGCAGGCAAAAAGCCTTTTGGAATTAAATAGAACATAAAGCCCGTTAAAATTGTAATTCCTAGAATTACACCAAGTGTTAATTTCCACGAATTAATAAAGGCTTTAGTTCCTTCAATATATTTGTCACGAACTCCGTTGAACCAATCATCAAACATTTGAATAAATTTGAAATCGGCTTTCTGAGTGTCTTTTTTCAAAATTAAAGAACATAGTGCGGGTGCAAGTGTCAATGCAACCATTGTTGATAAACCGATTGACGAAGCAATACAAAGTGCAAATTGTCTGAACATACGTCCGGTAATTCCGTCCATAAACGAAACGGGAACAAATACCGCCATTAATACAAGAGAGGTAGCAACAACCGCCCCAAAAACCTCTTTCATCGTAACTTCGGTGGCTTCTTTAGGGTCTAGTCCGTCTTGAATGTGTCTTTGAGTATTTTCCAATACAACAATCGCATCATCTACAACAAGTCCGACCGCAAGTACCAACCCGAACAAAATCAAAAGGTTTATGGAAAACCCAAACAAATTCATAAAAATGAATACACCGATTAATGAAACAGGAATTGCCGCAAACGGAATAAATGCCGCTCTTGCCGTACCTAAGAACATATATGTTACGATAGATACAAGTAATATCGCCAAAGCTACCGCCATTACAACTTCATGAATGGATTCTCTTACAAATTCCGTTTCATCGTGTTGAACTTTATATGAAATATCTTTCGGGAAAGTTTTACTCAATTCCGCTAATTTTTTCTGAATTTTGTTAGACAACTGAATTGCGTTTGCTTCAGGCATTTGGCTGACGGTTACAATCGCAGAATTTTTACCGCTTATACGAGAAAAATATGAGTAACTTTCAGCACCCAAATCAACCTTTGCAACATCTTTTAATTTTACCTGAGCACCGTTTGGAAGAGATTTTATAATAATATCTTCAAATTCTTCTGCAGTTTTTAAACGTCCTTTGGTACGCATTGTAAGTTTAATTAACTGTTTATTTTTCATAGGTTCAACACCCAAATCACCAGCAGGGGTTTGAATGTTTTGTGCCTGAATTGCATTTGTTACATCAGTTGTAGAAAGTCCGTAATTTGCCATTTTATCGGCATCAAGCCAAACTCTCATTGCATAAGAAGAGGACCCGAATACGCTTACCGTCCCAACCCCCTTAATACGGGCAATTTCATCTTTAATAAATATATCGGCATAATTTGCGATAAACAGGTTATCAAAAGAGTTATGTGGTGAATTAACGGAAATCATCAATAAACCGGGACCACCCGTTGTCTTTCGTACCGTCAAACCGTATCGCCGCACTTCTTCAGGCAGACGAGGTGTAACGAGTTGTAACTGGTTCTGAACGTTTACAACCGCCATATCAGGGTCTGTTCCGATGTCAAAGTACAAAGTCAATTTATATGAACCGTTTTGTGAGGTTGAAGACATATAAATCATGTTGTCAACACCGTTTAATTGTGCTTCAACAGGAGCTGCAATAGTAGATTCAATAACGTCAGAACTTGCACCTGCATAAGTTGCCTGAACAACAACCTGAGGTGGTGTAATTGAAGGATATTCTTCA
>SFZC01000122.1 GCA_004558955.1 bacterium
TATGACAGGTACTGCTAAAACAGAGGAAGAGGAATTTAGAGAGATTTATAACTTAGATGTTGTATGTATTCCTACAAACTTACCAGTTGCAAACGGAATCGGAGCACCGCTTTTTACGCCCGAAAGTTTAAATTCAATATATTTAAACAAAAATTTAAAGCCTTACGATAGAGATTTGAATAAGGCAAAAGCATATTTGAAAAAATCAGGATTTTACACGGATAAAAAAGGTGCATTGTACGATAAAGACGGTCATCGTGTGGAATTTGACCTATACACAAACGCAGGAAACACAGAGCGAGAGGCGATAGGTGTAATGGTTAAACAGGATTTGGAAGACTTGGGAATGAAGGTTAATTTCAAACCTATTGAATTTAATTCGCTTGTTAATAAACTGGTCAGTACATTTGACTGGGATATGGTGATAATGGGACTTACGGGTTCTCCGCTTGAACCGAACGGCGGTAAGAATGTTTGGCTCTCTGACGGACGACTTCACATGTTTAATATGAGAACTCCGCAAGAGGGTAAAGCTAATATTTTGCCGTGGGAAAAAAAACTTGATGAAATGTATATAAATGGGGCTTTGGCAACAAAATTCTCTGAACGTAAAAAATATTACGACAGATACCAAGAGATTGTTTACCGTGAAAAACCAATGATATACATCTATTCACCAATAATAATCACGGCAATAAGAGATAAATTTAAAAATATTTATCCGTCACCGCTGAGCGGGGTTACCTACAATATTGAAGAAATTTATATCGGGAAATAATTATGGAAACATTAAAATATATAATAAAGCGAATACTCCAAACGATACCGTTACTGATAATTGTGTCATTTATCAGTTTCTTTATCATAAGGTTGTCCCCTGTTGACCCGCTTGCGGAATTGAAGCTTAATCCTTCAATTTCTCCCGAAACCGTGCAAAAAGAACGGGTGCGTTTGGGACTTGATAAACCCGTAATTGTTCAGTACGGCAAATGGGCAATTTCGTTTGTTAAGGGCGATTTGGGAGTAACTTCAAATGGTGAAAAAGTTAGTCAAAAATTGAAGGAAAGAATCCCGAATACTTTGCTTTTAACTTCTATTGTAATTGTGTTGACGTGGCTTGTCGGTGTTCCGTTGGGAATTTTGGCTGCCGTAAATTGGAAAACTCCGTTTGACCGATTGCTGACAGTTTTAACAAGTATCGGTATGGCTATTCCGTCTTTTTTCTTTGCAGTGTTATTACTTATGTTTGCGGTAAAGACGGGTTGGTTTCCTATTGGGGGACTGACTTCGCCAAATTTTGCCGAGATGAATTTCTTAGGTAAGTTTTGGGATATTTCTTCGCATTTGGTTTTGCCTGTGCTTGTTTTGTTTACGATATCTTTGGCGGGTTTACAACGTCAGATGAGAGCAAATATGCTTGATGTTTTAGATAGCGATTATGTAAAATTTGCAAGGGCTAAAGGGTTGTCTGAGTTTACCGTTGTTTATAAACACGCTTTACGAAATGCGATAAATCCGATGATTACCTTGTTAGGGTTTGAGTTTGCCGGACTTTTGAGTGGGGCTGCTTTGACGGAATATGTCTTTAACTATCCGGGGCTTGGAACTTTGATTTTGGAAGCCGTTATGAAATCGGATATTAACCTTGTTATGGCATCTCTTATGATGGGTGCGATTATGCTTATTGTCGGTAATTTGATAGCGGATATTCTGCTTATTGTGACAGATCCGAGAATTAGGGTGAAATCATGATTAAAGATGTTTTAAAACAATTATGGAAGGATAAATTTGCAAGGGTTGCTTTGATAGTTCTCGGAGTGATTTATTTGATGCTGTTTTTTGCTGATTTTATTTCTCCTTATACAAAGGATTTTTCTGACAGAACTATGGCTTATGTTCCGCCGTCAAAGGTTTTCACGATTGATGAAAACGGCAAATTATCAAAACCTTATACTTATAATTATGTTCGAGAATTTGATAATGATACTCTTGAAATTAAATATCGTTTGGACAGAAGTAAAAAACATTATATAAATTTCTTTTCAAAGGGTGAACCTTATAAATTTTTAGGACTGCTTCCGGCAAAACTTCATTTGTTTACGACAGATAATTCAGGCAGAATTTATTTGCTCGGAACGGATATTAACGGGCGAGATGTATTTTCAAGGCTGTTATTTGGCGGTAGAATTTCAATGACAATCGGTTTTTTGGCGTTGTTTGTGTTGTTCCCTATCGGACTTCTTTATGGCGGAATTTCAGGTTATTTCGGAGGAAAAGTCGATATGATAATGATGAGATTTGCGGAAGCGGTTATGTCGATCCCGAGTTTTTATTTGTTGATTATTTTAGCATCAATTTTGCCGTCAGGAATGACGAGTACCCAACGATTTATGCTGATTGTCGTAATTCTTGCTTTGATTGGTTGGGCGGGATTTGCAAGAGTTGTTCGTGGTATGGTTTTGTCTGTCAAAAATCAGGAATATGTTTTGGCGGCACGTTCTATCGGTGCATCAAAATTCAGAATAATTACCAAGCATATTTTGCCTCAAACCACAAGTTTTGTAATCGTTGCAATGACGTTGTCCGTCCCGTCTTATATTCTGTCGGAATCAGGGTTGAGCTTCTTGGGGCTTGGTATTCAACAACCTGATGCAAGTTGGGGAAATATGTTGAAGGAGGCTCAGGAATTTACTAATATAATCTATCGTCCGTGGCTGTTGACTCCCGGTTTGTTGATTTTTGTATCGGTGTTGGCTTTTAATCTTATCGGTGATACTATTAGGGATATACTTGATCCGCAAAGTAAAGTCAGATAATTTTATTAGAGTAAAAGAATAGGAAATAGGAAAAAGAAATGGACTCAACATTACAACATTTAATGAATATTATAAACGTTGATTATATCATAAGGGTTACTATTGCCGTTGTTTTCGGCTTTTGTATCGGTTTGGAACGTGAATTGACAAACAAATACGCCGGTTTAAGGACACATATTTTGGTGTGCTTGGGTGCTTGTGTTTTTACAATTCTTTCAATTTACGGGTTTCCGACCTTTGCTCCGGGGGATAATGTTGATTTAGCTCAGGCTACGGGAATTCGTGATACTTCTCGTGTTGCCGCTCAAATAGTTACTGGTATCGGTTTTATCGGTGCAGGTACGGTGTTGAGAAACGGACCTATTGTTTTGGGACTTACAACGGCGGCGACTTTGTGGATTGCCGCAAGTATTGGTATGGCATGCGGTGCAGGCATGTTTGAGATTGCTTTTGCGGGAACTTTGCTTGCTATTATTACTCTTGTTATGATTAGAGTTTTGGAAAAGAAATGTTTGCCAAACAGTACAAAAAGAACTAAAAGAGTAAAGATTTCCGTAGTTTGCGATAATGAACATATTGAAAAAATTCAGGATTTTATTATTGATAAATTTCAAGACATTTCGGGATTGACCAAAAAACAATTCAATGCGGAAGGTAATACTTCTAAAATCTCTTGTATTGCCGAGGTTTTGAATAAAAAATCAATCAAAGATTTATACAAAATGTTCGTAAATAAAGAAGGTGTTGAATCCGTATCGGTACAAGAAACTTTAGAGTGATAATAAACCTTAATAATTTCTTTACATACGGGTATCTTTGGGGTAGTATAAAGCCAAAAGTTAAGGGAGAAGTATTTTGAAATATAATAGAATTTTATTAAAAATAAGCGGTGAAGCGTTGTTAGGCAGTCAACAATTCGGAATTGACCAAGAGCCTGTTAAAATGATAGCAAATGAGATTAAAAAAGTAACTGAAGCAGGGGCTGAAGTTGCGGTAGTTGTAGGTGGTGGAAATATTTTTCGTGGTATGAAAAATAGTGCAAAACTGGGTATGGATCAAGCCTCAGGAGATTATGTCGGAATGCTTGCAACCGTAATGAATGCAATAGCTGTTCAAAGTGCGTTAAATCAAATCGGTGTACCTTGCCGAGTTCAATCGGCAATTACGATGAACCAAATTGCCGAACCGTATATCAGACATCGTGCAATCAGACACTTGGAAAAAGGTCGTGTTGTTATATTTGCAGCAGGAACAGGAAATCCGTTCTTTACGACTGATACGGCTGCGGCTTTGAGGGCGTCCGAAATTAACGCAGAAGCAATGTTAATGGCTAAAAACGGAGTTGACGGAGTTTACACTGATGACCCTGCAGTTAATAAAGAGGCTAAAAAATTAGGTAATATCACTTATGACGATATCATTAAAAACGGTTTGAAGGTTATGGATACGGCAGCGTGTGCTTTGTGTAAACAAAATAAAATTCCTATTGTCGTTTTTGACTTCAAAAAAGAAGACGGCATAAAAGATATTCTTGAAGGTAAAGAAATCGGAACATATATAAGTTAAACAGATATAAGAAAGAGGTAAAAAATGACAGAATCTTTAGAAGAATTATTTTTATTCGGCGAAGAAAAAATGGAAAAAGCCATTGCCCAACTTCAAAAAGAATTCGGAACAATCCGTTCTGGACGTGCTAATCCTGGTATTTTGGATAAGGTAATCGTTGAATATTACGGAGCTCCTACTCCGTTAAGACAAATGTCACAAGTTTCGGTTCAAGACGGTACAACTCTTGTAATCACACCTTATGATAAATCCATCATGAAGGAAATCGAAAAAGCAATTATCAAGGCCGAAATCGGTATTACTCCAAACAGTGATGGTATTTGCATCAGATTGACATTCCCGCCGTTGACTGAAGACAGACGTCGTGAAATTTCTAAAGATGTTAAAAAATTGGGTGAAGATGCTAAAGTTGCAATCAGAAATATCCGCCGTGATATGACTGATAACTTGAAAAAACTTGAAAAAAGCGAAAACTTACCTGAAGATATGGTAAAAGATAATCAAGATAAAATCCAAAAATTGACAGATAAATACACTGCAAATATTGATTCTGCAGTAGCAGTAAAAGAAAAAGAGGTTATGACTGTATAATGAATATTAACTTGGGCTTGAATAAAAATGCAGTAAGAATGTTGACAGGGTTCATTATGGGAACTTTTGTTATGCTCTCCCTTATTTATGGTGGGGTGGCAATGCTTTTAATGCTGATTTTTATGGTGGTAATGGGATCTAAAGAATATGTAAAAATCCTTAATCATAAAGGTTTTTATCCAAGCCTAAAAGTTATATATTTTACACAGGCAATACTTACGGCGGTTGTATTTTTCAAACGCTTTGATTTGGTTGCGATAACATTGACCAT
>SFZC01000123.1 GCA_004558955.1 bacterium
AGGCGCTTGTTATATCCATTTAACTACGAGAACTTATTATAAAGCAGTCCGTCTTTGCCTTGATTATTCAATGCAAAGACTTCCCTGCATCCATACATTTCCTTTGAATCTTCTTCCAATCTCCGGTTCACCCAGAAGATCCTTTTCATTGATACACACATCAAAATGTAAATCATTGCATACCAGTTTCAATTCATACATTGTTTCCTTTGTATATGAATTTTCAACTTTTGTATAGTCGATAATTTCTCCGAGAATGCTATACTGATCACTCTCGATTCCATACGGCATAAATGTCGACTTTACAATACTAAGCACATCTTCTTTCACAATTCTCTTCGAGAGAATTGCATATGTGTCCATGTCCTCGAGCGTAAGACTTTCAATTGCTTCCTCATCTCCATCCCTTGCCTGTGCCATCAACTGATTACGCTCATTATCTTTCTTAATGATTGCTTTCTCCTTCGGAGCACGTTCCATAATCGGACAAAGAATTTTACCATCTACGGATAATCCAGCAAGCCGCGCTCCATAATGAACATTGGCAATCCGGTTATTATTCTCTGCCAGATAATCTGCAACATTCTGTAAATAGAAAATCAGAGTTACTCCAAGATTAAGTTCATCACATACTCCGGCATAAGATTCTTTTTCCGCATGTTTCTCTACTTCAATCTGTTCATTTGTTGTTATACTTGTTCCAAGTACATACGGATAATAATAATCCATCTCAAAGGAATCATCTTCTCGATAGTTTCCCCGAACAGTAATTCCGATATTAGAAGCAAAAGAACGGGACAACTCTGCAAATTCATTTCCTTCGGAATCTTTTGTAATCTTCATCATTTCCGGTCGTTCAATAATCTCTTGTAAAATCAGTTCCAGATCCTTTTTTTGAATATCTGAAAATCCAATGGTTCTTAGAAATTTGTGCACTTGAGTTCCCCCTTTCTTCACGTATTTATTTATTCTATCATAGAATTCTATGAATTGAAATACTATTTTGTTTTTGGTGCGGAATCATTTGGTTCCATTGCCATTTTCAATGCTTCCTGTTCTTCTTCTGAAAGAACAATAATAGAATTTCCATCTACTATTTCTTTAATATATGTGTAACAACCTTCTCTGCTATGAACTGCATTTAACACAAATCCATCGTTCGTCTGGTTTAATAAAGCAAGAGAAAAACTGAGTTTTCCACCCATCTCATTGAACGCATCATACTTTACAAGACCAACTTTTTGGAATGTAAATTTCATATTTGCAAAAAGCTTTTTGATACTTTTTTCGTTTGCGTTATTTGCTTCCATCAAACTGTCAACCTGATCCAGTCTCTTAATCAAAGTATCCTCAAGAGACTTTGCATTCTTTCCACTCATAAACTTATTGTATTTTTTCTTCAACTTACTGGTCTGTGCCATATTAACAATGATTAGTATTAATAAAATTATAGCGAAAGCCGCAAGTCCAATAATAATGTAATCAGAATCAAATCCTAAATACTGTGCAATCATTTGTATCTCCTATCATATTATGTTTTATCTACGTTATTACAACTTCTACTTTTGAATCGTACGAAGCAGATCAATAATCCGGTCAAGCTCATCCTGCGAATAATATTCGATTTCTAACTTTCCTTTTTTGTCATCTTTATGATTAATACTTACCTTTGTTCCAAGAATAACCTTCATTTGCTCCTCGAGATCATGATAGATAGCCTCTAATTTCGGATCAAGTTTAATTCGAACATCTGTTTGTTTTTTCTTTTCATTCTGCAAACTCTTTACCAGTTTCTCTGTATCTCGAACGCTCAGCTTTTCATCGAAAATTTTCTGTGCAATCGTATACTGCTTTTCCTGATCCTCAATTCCAAGAAGTGCACGTGCATGTCCGGTTGTCAACATTTCTTCAATAACCATCTGCTGTACTTTATCATTTAATTTCAAAAGACGCATTGCATTGGTAACAGCTGTTCTGCTTTTTGATACCCGCTCCGCCACCTCATCCTGTTTCAAATTGAATTCGGATAATAATCTCTTATAAGCAAGAGCTTCTTCAATTGGATTTAAATCTTCTCTTTGAATATTCTCGATCAGGGAAATCTCCATGATTTCCTGCTCGGTCAACTTTTTAATAATAACCGGAACCTTCTTGACACCAGCCATCTTTGCTGCACGCCATCTTCGTTCACCAGCTATAATTTCATAATAATCATCTCTCTCCTGAACAAGGAGTGGCTGTAACACACCAAACTGTTTGATGGATTCTGCTAACTCCAATAACGCATCCTCATCAAACTTTTTTCTTGGCTGTTCACGGTTTGGCTCAACCTTTGCAATATCCATCATGATAGCATCTGCCGCATGCTCACTTGTCGGTTTTTTCTTCTCTTCTACTTTTGCTGCAGGCTTTGTACTTACCTTATCAGCAATCAGGGAATCTAATCCCTTTCCAAGTCCTTTTTTTGCCGCCATACTAGTTACCCTCTCAATCTTTTATAAATCTTTACGGTTAATAATTTCTTTTGCCAATTTGCGATAGCTCTCTGCTCCGGCTGATTTTGAATCATACATATTGATTGGAATACCATAGGATGGTGCTTCCGCTAAACGAATATTTCTTGGAATCATTGTCTCGTAAATTTTTGTATCAAGATTTTCCTTAACATTCTCTACTACCTGATTAGAAAGATTTGTTCTTACATCATACATTGTAAATACAACACCTTCAATTTGGAGATTTGGATTCAGTCTTTCCTGAACCAGATTGATTGTGTGTATTAACTGGCTTAATCCTTCCAATGCATAATACTCACATTGAATTGGAACTAATACAGTATCTGCAGTTGTCATTGCATTAACTGTCAACATATTCAAGGAAGGTGGACAATCAATAATAATAAAATCATAATCATCCTTAATATAATCAACAGCTGTCTTTAAAATGTATTCCTTATCATTAATTCCAAGCAATTCGATTTCTGCTCCGGCAAGATTGACATTTGATGCAATAATCTTCAAATTATCAACAACTGTCTTTTGCATACTTTCATTTATTGTACATTCATCAAGCATTAATTCATATACTGTATTTTCTATTTCATTCTTATCAACGCCCAATCCACTTGTCATATTTCCCTGTGGATCAAGATCGATTGCTAATATTTTCTTTCCACTCTCCGCAAGGCATGCTGCTAAATTGATTGCAGTTGTTGTCTTACCAACGCCACCCTTTTGGTTTGCGATTGCAATAATTCTTCCCATGGTATTTCCTTTCTACTGCCTTATATTGCACTATTTTTTTTATAATTTCATGCTTTATTATTATATCACTCTTTATTTATCTTTGCTAGGAAAAGTTATTTTTCAAATGTTTCACGTGAAACATATTTTAATTTTTAATCAAAATATTGTATTCAATCTATTTTCTATAAACAAAATATTGTAGATTTCATTGCATAAAAAGTGTAAAAAAAGAAATGTTTCACGTGAAACATTTCTTTTAAAATATAAATTATCAAGATACTCTAGGAATATAAATTTTAATTGAACAACCTTTTTGTAATGCTGACTCAACCTCCATCTTACCAGCTAGACGTTCAACTCTATTATCTAATACATAAAGTCCTAACTTTGTAACTCCATACTCTGCACTCTGTGTAAAAAAATCATAATCAAATCCTTGACCACTATCTGATACAGTAAGAAGTATACCATCCGATTCATAAGTCAATCCAATCATTACTTTATCAGTTTCAGAATGTTCCATTCCATTTTTACTTAATTCAATTATTGCATATAATAATGTATTTTGAATAACATTATCCAAACGATAAGAAATACCGGATGTATGATAGTCAATCGTGTATGTATCATTCTTTTGTAATAAACGAATCAACTGTTGTAATTTCTGATCAAAAGGAATTCCATCATCGAAAGCAGGGTATAATTCATAAGTATAATTTTTCATCCATTTATGTTGTAAATCAAACTGCTTACGAATTTCTGACAATTCCATCCTTGTACGTTCGGGATCAACATCAATTAATTTATTGCATAAATCGATATGACAAGTTACCTGCTCCACAGTACTTTCAAATTGATTCATTAATTTTTGAGAAAACCGATGCATCCGTCTATCTTCCGTACGCAACTGATTCACACGATAATCAATAGAATTCTGTCTGGTTGCATCAATCATATATTCCTTCATAACATTAGAAATTTCATCAATCTTATTATCAACTATCTGCAACTCGCCCTGTAAAGAAGACAGATTTTCAATTTCCATCTTCTGACTATCTTGTAACTCTACAATTTTTTTTCGATTAAATGAATTTGTTTCACGTGGAGTAAATGCATCATAGTTCGGATCATTTGTATCCTCTAGAATTTCAATAAACTTTGCATTTTCTTTCATGCGATTCTGACAAGCTACAATATCTTTTTGTATCATAAGCTTTTGCTCTACAAATTCTTGCTTTGTTTTCTCTAAATATTCTTTAACCATATTATCTCCATATCTATTTTTATAGACATTATAAAATAGCTACACAATAAAGTAAAAATCTATCATAAATAATAGAAACGCTATTTAAATCAAAATAAAATACCTTATATGATAATACGATTATAAAATATTTTATTCCGAAATAAAAGGAATACAAAAATATAATTTGTATAATGAATCAAAAATGTCTATAATATTTATATAAAGGAGGGTTACTCATGAAAAAGAAAACAAAACGATTTTTATTTTTAACAACTGCTGCTTTGGCTGGCATGTATGCATATAACCGCTTTGTTGCAAATACATCCACCAATAAAAATATGCTTCCGACAAAGAATGGTTCTTACTACTCTTGGAAGCAGGGAAATATTTTCTACACGAAACACGGCTCAGGAAGTCCTCTTCTGTTAATACACGATACCAATGCAACAAGTTCATCCATTGAATGGTCTAAAATTATAAAGCATTTACAGAAAAACCATACGGTATACACAGTTGATTTGCTGGGTTGTGGTCTGTCTGACAAGCCGGGCATTAGCTATACCAGTTACTTATATGTACAAATGATAACCGCATTTATCAAAGATGTTATCAGAGAAAAAACAGATATTGTTGCATCGAACCTTTCAAGCTCCTTTGTCATTATGGCAAACCAGATTG
>SFZC01000124.1 GCA_004558955.1 bacterium
ATGAAACAAGAACTTTTAAATATCGGCACCAACGGATAAGGCTGATTGTTTCAATATATTTGCCTGAGGAACAGACAAATCAAATATTTTCAAATTCACATAATTGTATTTGCTTGTCGCAAATCTGGAATATCCCCTGTCAAACCCGATATTTAAAAGTTCTTGTTTCATATCGGTGTTATGAATTTCTTTAATTAAAAAGTCATGCATAGCATAATGCTAGCACGACTTTTTTCAAATATCAAACTTGTTAAACATTTAAGCGGCGGCTTTGTATTCGCTATATTTATTTTTCAAATCGTCAACAGCCAAAGCACCTGACCTTGCGGCTTTATTTATACCGGTAACAAGTACAAAGAACGCTAACGCACCACCCGCCAAGGCTGAAAATTTTGCAGTAATCGGGCTTTTAATAATCGGTCCGATAAATTTTGCATCCTTCATTTTCAACATCAAGGTTTCGACACTTCTTGTATATTTGGTCATATTTGCTTTGAAAGCATGCCACATTCCGCTTGTAACCTGTGTACCTTCGTTTACGTTGTTCATGGTCCGACCGACTTGAGCATACATTTCGGCAAGCATATCGGCTTTTGCTTCATGTTTCAAGGCTCTTTTGCCCGCAAATCTCGTTGCTGTAGTAACACCTGCAGCACCGCCGACACCTGATGCTACCTGCTCTTGTCTTTTTTGTCTTTGTTCGGGAGTTCTAACAGGTTCACCCGTAAATGATATTGCTAAAGGAGATGTCATTATTCGTCCTCCACATCAAGTTCATCTAAATGTCTTTGAACTTCATCATCAAATTCTTTTTTATCGTTATTAACTTCTTCATCATCAACTTCATCGTGCATTTTTTGAGTTTCAGGATGAACCGCCTCATCATAAGCAGATGCGGCACCTGCTCCGACACCTAATGTAGTAGAAGTTACTTTTGCAGCCTTGTCATAAGCAGTATTAAAATCTGCACCTTTGATTTTTTCGGCAAATTTTTCAAACGGTTTTGCGATAAATTTAAATACCGTTTTTGCACCTTCACCGATTAATCTCAAACCTGACATCAGATATTGACCGTATTTATGATTATCCATTTTTTCTGTAAATTTTGTTACTTTTTCGGCCAAATTTGTATATGCACTTGATGCTTTAACATGTTCGGCAACTCTTGCCGCACCACCTGCGACAGCACCTGCAACATTGCTAAATCCGCGAATTAGAGGTTTAATCAAAGATTTTGCTTCTGCCGCCATTTTGCTGTTCATACCGCTTGCAACGGAAGATTTAACAAACTTAGCACCTTTTGAAGCACCCCATGCTACTAACCAACCGTTAAATAAAGCTTCTGAAACAACTTTGAAAGCCTTACCCATTTTCTTTAAAATTTCGGGAGTTCTTTCATCATTTACAATATTTTCAAATTCTTGTTTTTGTTTTTCGTAAAATTTTGTCTTCTCACTGTATGCTTCATCTTCGGGGGTTTCTATCGTAAAAGCATTACGATTACCGAACTGTACATTTCTTACTCTTGGAGAAGTTACACTAACTGGTTGAATAGATAACATTTGAACGCCTCACTACTTTCTAATATTTTCATTCGGTTTTAAACCCTAAGAAAATATTTTTTTGCTAATATTAAAAGATACCATTAACAAAATGTTACAATTACACAGATATTATTTCACATAGACAGTGATATGTAAAGTGTTTACACAAAAAATTACTTAATAATTTGAACAAATTGCAACATTTAGTTTTTTATGTTTGGAGTATAATAAAATCATAAATGGAAGTGTATAACTTAAAGGCGTTAGTTAGAACGCAGAAAGAAAAGGTATTTTATGAAACCTGAAACAAAAAGTTTCCAGTTGGAAATCGGCGGAAAAACCGTCACAGTTGAAACAGGGAAATACGCTCAATCCGCAAACGGTTCCGTTACTGTAAGATGCGGTGACACTATGTTATTTGTTCACTGCTGTGTATCAAAAGAACCTAGAGTAGGTATTGACTTCTTCCCATTGCTTATTGATTATGAAGAAAGAATGTCATCAATCGGTAGAATTCCCGGTGGATACAACCGCTCTGAAGGTAAAGCCGGCGACAAAGCAATTCTTATTTCAAGATTGATTGACAGACCTATAAGACCGTTGTTCCCGAAAGGGTACAGAAATGATATTCAAATCGTTGCTCAATTATTCAGCTACGACCAAGAAAATCAACCTGATACGTTGGCAATGTTGGGTGCATCTTGTGCTTTGATGTTGTCAGGTGCTCCGTTTGAAGGACCTATCGGTGCTGTTAGAGTATCAAGAGATGCGGAAGGCAAGTTGATTGCTAACCCTACTCACCAACAAGCAAAAGCTTCTGATTTGGATATCGTTGTTGCAGGTACTCACGATTCTGTAATCATGGTAGAAGCAGGTTGTAAATTCGTAACTGAAGATGACATTATGGCAGCCGTTGAATTTGCTCAAGGCGAAATCAAAAAACAATGTGAAGCTCAAGTTGCTTTCGCTGCCGAATGTGGAGTTACAAAACAAGAATTTGTTAACCCTTACGACACAACAGAATTGAAAAATATAATTAACGAAACTGCTCACGATATGATTTTTGATGCTTATCACAATTTCGACAGAGCATATCGTCAAGAAAAATTGGAAGAAGCTAAAAAACTTGTAAAAGAAAAAGTTGATGCTTTACCTGACGACCACTACATCAAACAAATCATTGAAGAAACAGGTATTGACTTTGTAGCGGAAGAATTCAAAGCCGCTGAAAAGAAAATCATGAGAGCAATGATTTTGGATGAAGGTGTAAGAGCCGACGGAAGAAAACCTAACGAAGTTCGTCCGATTTGGTGCGAAGTTGGTGTTTTACCTAGAGCACACGGTTCAGCAGTATTTACAAGAGGTCAAACTCAAGTATTATCAGTTGCAACACTTGCAGGTCCTTCAATGAAACAAGAACTTGACGGTGTTGACCCTGAAACCGAAAAAACTTATATGCACAAATACATATTCCCAGGCTTCTCTGTTGGTGAAGTTAAACCTTTAAGAGGACCCGGAAGACGTGAAGTAGGTCACGGAAACTTGGCAGAAAGAGCCAATATTCCTGCATTGCCTTCTCAAGAAGAATTCGGTTACACCATCCGTGTTACATCTGACGTATTAGAATCAAACGGTTCAACCTCAATGGCTTCAACTTGCGGTTCTTCTATGGCTTTGATGAACGCAGGTGTTCCTGTTAAATGTATGATTGGTGGCGTTGCAATGGGTATGATTACCGAAGAAGGCAAAGAACCTGTTGTATTAACTGATATTCAAGGTATTGAAGACTTCCTTGGGGACATGGACTTCAAAGTTACAGGTAACGACACAGGTATCACCGCTCTTCAAATGGATATGAAGGCTAAAGGTATTGCTAACGAAACCTTAAGACGTGCTTTAGGTCAAGCAAAAGAAGGCAGATTGCACATCTTGTCAAAAATGAGAGAAGCGATTTCGGAACCGGGTGAAATGTCACCATACGCACCAAGCATTACAACATTAACTATTCCTGTAGATGATATCGGAACAGTTATCGGACCTGGCGGCAAACAAATCCGTGCAATCATTGATGCTTCAGGTGCTGAAATTGATATTCAAGACACAGGTGTTGTTACAATCACTTCTAACGACCAAGAAGGTGCTAAAATCGCAATTAAAATGATTAAAGACCTTACTTTCAAACCAGAAGTCGGAATGGTTATCAAAGGTAAAGTAGTCAGAATTATACCTATCGGTGCTTTTGTTGAATTAGGCGGGGGTAAAGACGGTATGGTTCACATTTCTCAAGTTTGCAACGAAAGAATTGAAACTATTGAACCACACTTGACTATCGGTCAGGAAGTAATCGTTAAGGTTATCAAAATTGACGACAAAGGCAGAGTAAATCTTACTATAAAAAACGTAACCGAAGAAGACAAAGCTAAAGTTATTCAATAAATAGTAAAACGAAAAACTCATTAGAAAAACGCTTGAACAAACAAATGTTCAAGCGTTTTTTAGTTTATTTTGAGTAGTTCTCAATTACAAAATTTTTTATTTTCGAAATAAAAGGATTTCTTAGTGAAATTATTTAGTTATTTAACTTACTCAAAAGTTCTGTTTATGGTAGCATTAGCTTGAATGTAAATAGTATGGAGGAGAGAAAATGCCTGATATTATAACTATTGGAAGTGCAACAATGGATGTTTTCGTTGAATGTGACGAAGCCAGCGTAGTTTCGGTAAGACAAAAAGAACGTAAAACCGAATTTATGAGTTACAAATACGGTGCTAAGGTTGAGATTAACGAATTTGCCTCAAAAGTCGGCGGTGGCGGTGTTAATACAGCTACAAATTTTGCAAATCTCGGATTTGATACGAGTGCAATATTCAAAGTCGGCGATGACATTTACTCACAAGGTATTTTTAATTTCTTTAAAACAAGAGAAGTTAGTATGAACTCCGTTATTCAGGATAAAGAGGATTCTACGGGCTTTTCAATAATTTTGACAAGTTTTGAAGGCGACAGAACAGTTTTGGCTCACCGTGGTGCAAATGCTCACATCAGAAAATCAGAAATTGATTTTGAAGCAATTAAAAACTCTAAATTGTTATATATCGCACCGTTAAACGGTGAAAGCAACAAAGTTCTTGACGATATTGTGGATTTTGCAAAAGAGAACAAAGTTTTTGTATGTTTTAACGCAGGCTCTACAGGAATTAAAAAAGGATTTGATTACTTAAAAAGAACGTTGGAATATGCTCACATTGTTGTGATGAACAAAGAGGAAGCATCACTTGCTACAGGTATTCAACTGAGACAAGATATCAAGGATGAAAAATTCTCAAATCAACTTATTCACCCTGATTTGAAAAAGATGTTTGAGACTTTGAGATGTAATGATTATCAAATAATCGTAATTACAGACGGCGGAGCGGGTGCGTACGCCTTTGACGGCAAAAAGTACTATTTCTGCCCGACTTTTGACGGACCTGTTGCCTCAACACTCGGTGCAGGTGATGCGTTTGCTTCCACCTTCTGTGCAGCACTTAAACGCTTTGATAAAAACATTGAAAAAGCCTTAATCGCCGCATCAATCA
>SFZC01000125.1 GCA_004558955.1 bacterium
TAAGACCTGGTTTGAACAACTTTTGTTTGACTAAATTTCAAAAGTCTTTAATATCAAACATTTCTACGCTTTTCTGAAAGTGTTATTTCAATCAATTTCAACTAATTTTATCTGAATGGTGTGAATTTTACCCCAAAATTACAAAGAATTGAGCTGATAAATACTAAAAGTTCACACCATTAGTTAAATTATTTTTTGTTACGTACGTTTTTCTTAGATGATAGACCTCCTAATTTATTTCTTATAGCATTTGAACAAACCTCCGTTAGAGGTTCTCCTATTGCCTCCTTGTAATTAAATCCCAATAATTGCATAGTCTTTAAAGTATCCTTGTTAAGTAAAGCAACTAATTGTTTCATTGAATCTTCTTTCCCATCTTCAACACTAGTAAATGAAGATAGCAGAGAAATAACCCGTTCTAAAGTATTGTGCAAATACTCAATATCTTTATCATCAATATGTACTTTTTCATATTCTTCTTTATATGCCTGAGCAATTCTGATTGCCTGTTCTCGTTTCGAAAGCAACTCATTTACAATTTCATCATAAGTGTTTCGTAATTTATCGGCATTACGTTTTTCCTTTAATGATTGAATTTTACTACTCACTAGTGTTGTGGTTACTTTAAATGTTAGAGTTCCCAATGATTATCTCGGATTATGATTTAGAAATAAAGCAGTCCGGACTTCCCATATACATTTTCCCGTAATCAGGTTATTTCTTAAAAAATACGTAACTATAAAAAAGACTCGATGAAATATAATCATCAAGTCTTTTTCAAAAATGAAAAACTTATTATATATCGAAATATGTCGCATTAATAATAATTTGCAACAGTTTTTGATAATTCAGAGAGTTTTAACAGCTACCACGTTTTATAGTAATTTACTCTCGGTAACTAGCTCTTCGATAAACGTTCCCTTTATCTTCTTTTTTAGAACTACTTTAGCTAATTTAGGGATTCTTAAATTAGCCTCATCAATGGTTTTTTTATCTCCCATATAGTAGATGGCTTTAAGTGGTTCTCGAATATCATAAATAGAGCCATAAACTTCAGGAACAGCGCGTTCAACTTCAAGTAAAGTATAGACAAATTCCATGGCTGTCCTAATTGAATATTCGGTAGTAAACACGGTGTCATTACTAGGTGACTCTGCAAAATTACCAATAAAGGCTAAATTAACAGACCCTTTAGGAACAATATCTGGCCTATCACCCGCAACGCGGGGCATAAAGTATGATGTAATAAATGGCATAAATACCGGAACGGTATTTATATTGTTTTGGTTAGACAATTGTTTGATTTTGGACTCAGGGACCCCAAGGTGATAAAGGAGTTCTTGCGTAATTTCTTCCCCAGAACTTTCTACAATGGTCTTATCAACAAAATTTCCTTTGGTATCTGAATATAGTCCATATATCCATACAATTGTTTCATTTTCCTTTTGTTCTTTGAAATGTGGCTGTCTGTGAACAGCAAAACTCATCAACCAGTTCGAATCGGTTATGGTAATGATTCCACCACTATTGATTTTGTGATCATGCAAATCACGATTGGTTAGACGTTCAATGTAGGGGTCAATTTCTGGTGATTTTATAGTGGCTGTCGCTGACACGAACCAACTTTTTTCAGGTAGGTTATCATAGAATACTTCTGGATGACCGAAATCATTAGATTGTTCTGCCAGATTCTTCCACAGTGACCAACTACCACCCAACTCTTTTGATATAGGAGCGGGTTTATCATGGCTCCCATATGTTGAACTTTCTGTAATAGAACCATTTGTAACGAATACAAAATCATCACGTGATAGGCTAACATCATCACCATCCTGGATCACGAGTTTTTTGGCAATTTTTTCGTCATTTTCAAAATCTACCACAACATTATTAACTTGTGTATCATAGATGAATTCGACATTATATGACTCTAAATACTTTATAATTGGTAGAACCATAGACTCATACTGATTGTACCTATTGAACTTTAGGGCGCTAAAATCAGGTAGTCCATCAATATGATGAATAAATCGCATCGTGTATCGACGCATCTCAACTGCAGAATGCCACTTTTCAAAAGCAAACATAGTTGCCCAGTACATTCAAAAGTTACTTTCAAAGAACTCATTTGAGAAAAATTCCTCAATAGTCGTCTTACCCAGTTTTGACTCAGGGGTTAAAACTAAATCTATTAATTCTTTAGGTTTTTCGTCCAAAGTATACAGGCCATCCGTTGGGACGCGTTGTCCCCGGTTATAAATTAGGCGAGTATTAGATGAATTTGGATCATCTTTATCTAGCCAATAAAATTCATCTAAGTAAGAGGCATCTTCAATTTCTAAAGAAGGAATTGATCGATACATATCCCACATAGTTTCAAAATGATTTTCCATTTCTCGACCACCACGTGTCACAAAGCCGATATTGGCACGCTTTTCTCCATCTAACGATCCACCCGGAGTAGGCAATTCCTCATATATATGAATTTTTTCCCCGGACATTTGTCCATCACGCACCAAGAAAATAGCGGTCGCCAATCCGGCCAGCCCTCCTCCAATAATATACGCTGATTTTTGATCCACATTTTTGGGCTTTCTTGGACGTGCAAAAGCTTCATAATTTCCGTTACTGTAATACACAAATGGGCCTCCTTTGTATAGACACTAAATAAACATCCTTCTTAACTTGATTATAGGCTTTTCATTACTTCTTGTAAAGAAAACCCTTTCGAAACTATTAGACAAATCAACACATTTGTCTATTGTACTAAAGGCAAATAATTAGACACAAAATGAGTTATATTTTTGGTTCTGTTGCAAAGTTTTAAATCTACTATCAAATAAGGTAGAATAAATGAAGAGTATTTACAAAACTGTTCAAAAAATAACAAGAATCGTATCAGAAATATACTTGTAAATATATGCAATCGATTGCAAAACGATTAACAGATTTCATTCTATTTTTTTGTAAGCGTGATCATTTTATTTGACTTATCATTTTTATTAACCTATACTATATATATATTAATTTTATATTAATCTTATGATTGTTAAGATTAATATAAATTAATATAAAAAATATTTTAGCTAAAATATAACTCTTTAGATTATTTGATTTTCCAAATAATCTAACTTTCCACAATTTAGAAAGGGGAAGACATTATGCTTTGGGCTATTATCGTAGGAGGACTTATCGGTCTTATTGCAGGTGGAATCACTAAAAAGGGAGATTCCATGGGAATAATCGCTAATATCTTTGCAGGTTTAGTCGGTTCATCTGTTGGACAATTACTTTTCGGTGCATGGGGACCTAGTCTAGCTGGAATGGCATTAATTCCATCAATCTTAGGAGCGGTTATTGTTGTTTCAGTAGTATCATTTTTCCTAGGGAAAAAAGATTGAACTTGAACCTTTCTTGACAGGAATAGATTCAAATTCTATTGATGAAAGGATTCAATATGTCAAAAAACAAAAAAATATTTTACCTTATTTTATGTATTTTAATCTTGACGATTTTGATTCCTATTTTGCTAGATTATCATAAAGTCAGCGGCTTAGGACTGCATTTAGTTGGTTGGAATAAAAATTCCTTTTTAGAATTTTATCTTTCAAGATATATTTTCTGGGGTGCTCTAGTACTTTCAGCTGTAGTGTTGTTTTTAATGCTTGTTACACTCTTTTATCCTAAACAATATTTAGAGATTCAGTTACCTGATGCCGATGGGAACCTAAAATTAAAAAATTCAGCTATTGAAGGATTTGTACGTTGTGTGGTTGCTAATCACAATTTTATAAAGGATCCTACTATTAAGGTAAACTGTCGTAAGAATAAATGTTTAGTTCATGTAGAAGGACAAATGCTTCCATCAGACAACATTATTAAACGAACTCAAATAATTAAAGATGAGATAGCTGATGGATTGAAACAGTTTTTTGGAATGAATCATCGTGTAAAACTGTATATTTCTGTAAAAGAATACAAGCCTAAACCACCACGTAAAAAAACTGTTAGTCGTGTAGAGTAAGGAAGTAAAAAAATGGAATGGTTTAAAAAATACCAATATCTATTTCTTTCCGGATTGGCAGGTGCTATCTTAGCGTGCTTCATCCTATCCTATGGTTTTTTTAAGACTTTATTTGTCTTGATTTGCGCCACTCTAGGAGTTGGAATTGGATATTATATTCAACAAAAACAATTATTTAAATAGTAAAGGTGATTTATATGTCAAATGTAGAACAAAAAGTAAAAGAAGTAAAAGGCGAATTGACCTATGAAGATAAAGTCATTCAAAAAATTATTGGTCTTTCTTTAGAAAATGTTCCAGGTTTACTGGATATTGATGGCGGCTTTTTCTCAAACCTAACTGGAAAACTTATCAATACTGATAACGTTGCAAGCGGAGTCAATGTTGAAGTTGGTAAAAAGCAAGTTGCTGTGGATTTGAAAGTAGTTGTCGAATATCAAAAGAATGTTCCTGAATTATACAAGAAAATCAAAGAGATTGTTGTTTCAGAAATTTCTAATATGACTAATTTGGAAGTGATTGAAGTTAATGTAGATGTTGTTGATATCAAGACTAAAGAGCAACATGAAGCAGACTCAGTAAGCCTGCAAGATCGAGCAACTGGAGTTGTTGAATCAACAAGTAAATTTACTTCCGATAAGTTTGAAAGCGCAAAAGAGGGATTGAGTGATGGCCTCTCGGCTGCAAAGGAAAAAGTTAAAGGAGTTGCCGAAGATACTAAAGAGACTGCTAAAGCAGAACCAAGAGTTCACTAAATTCTTTTATGCCTAAAAAAGTTTAAAAACGTTCATTTTCAATAATCTAATTTCCCAATGGAGGGTAACACTATGTCAGTAGAAGAAAAACTTAATCAAGCTAAAGGTGCTATTAAAGAAGGTGTCGGAAAAGTAACTGATGATAAAAAAACCGAAAAAGAAGGAGCTGCTGAAAAAGGCGTTTCAAAAGTTAAAGAAGTTGCCAAAGATGCCAAAGATGCTGTTGAAGGAGCAATTGAAGGCGTTAAAAATTAAAACATGGGATTACTCTACAAGAAATTTAAGGTTGTTGTAGTCCTAACTACTCACTTTTAAAACAACACCAAAAACTATGACAAATCCCTAACATTACAATATTAATCAGGTAAAAATCAGCTTTCTTTAGATTACTTTGAGATCCTTTCTAACCTCATATGTATATTCCTTCTGATGGCAATAGCGCTCTAAAATCTGTAGTTTTGTTTAAACTATAGAAGCTAGAGTGCTTTTTATATTATTTTTAAAAAAACAAAAGTACAGATTTTACTGTACCTCAGAATGAGGTTAAGTAAGCATTCAATACAAATCAATACATAAGAAAAGCGCTAATTTCAAGCGTTTTTTCTTTTTGCTAAATGCAGTATATTGCTATATTTCAGTTTAAACTCTACCTTTTTATCGTAAAATCTGATTGGACACGGTTTGATTCCAAATAATTTATAAATAGCTTTATATCAACCTTTAGCAGGCTTGAACAACTTATTCATAAAAAATAAATAGGTCTGATTGAATGATATCTTTCATTTTTCTGTCAATTAAGCAAATTAAACTGACCAAATAAATTGTTGATATATAAAAAATTAAGTAAGTGTATTACAAAGATAGTCTTCTTTATTTATAATGCTATAATAAATCCATTAGCTTATTTATATAGAGGTATCGTTATTGATCAACCCAGAATTTTACAAAACACTTGCAAAAATACTCTGTGGAGATGAAACAGAATTATTTACCTATAAAACTGGACCACAGTTAGTAGACTTTTTTAATAGCTATTTTGGTTTAGTGATGTTTACCGTCAAGGGTTCCCAACAAGATGGATTTATGTAAATGATAAATGACTAAGTTTCTCTGAAACTGGTAAACTTGATTTTTTTCAGCATTATATTGAGCAAACAATATCTTTTAACAGAACGTCAAAAAGGTGAAGTTGATTCTTTAGAATACCAACAAAAGGTTTTAACGGAATTAATAAAGTCTGCTCAATTTATTCATTGTATTTGTCAAAAAAAGACAATGAATTTTTCTTAGTAGAAACCAATCAAGATTTAGTAGAAATCGGATGTTCTGGTATAGTAAATTTGTAACACTCTTACCTAATAAGTTAAAATATTCATTAGAATAGGAGACATAACATGAAACACTATCCAGACGAAACACGACAAAAAATTGTTCGACTGCACATTCAAGACGGATGAACATTAAAAAGCTTAGATGCTGAACATAGTTGGTTTTTTTGCCATACTTCCCATTACACCGTAAAATGCTATATTTAACGGCTCTTTGTCAACTGTAGTGGGTAGATGAAAAGCTAACACCTAGAGAGGACGAACTTCGTTCTCTCTTTCTTTATGTTCAAAGCAATCAAAATC
>SFZC01000126.1 GCA_004558955.1 bacterium
ACGATATTGACCCGCCAAACCCTGGTGGGGATACCGATGATGACGATGATTCAGACATTCCGCCAACTCCGAGTGAACCTGACACGGGCGACACGGACACAGACGATGACAGTGACAACAAACCGCCTCATGGTGATACTGACAATGATAGCGATTCAGATTTACCGCCAATAAATCCGAAACCGCCTGTTACACCTGACATGAGCGATATTCAACCAATAATAAATAACAACACAGAACCGCCAAAACCACTACACTTGGTGACAGAGGTTTTGGTTATCCCAACAGATGATGAAAATGATTATTCTGTTGAACGGGCGGTAAACACAAACGGATTGTTCGGTGATAACGAGCAAAGAGCCGACCAAATCTTGGCACCGATTCGCCGAGATGCGGCAAAGAAACGTAAATTCGACTTCCGCTGGGGGTTCAAATAATTTGTAATTGTTTAAAATATTCAAAAAGGCAAGGGCATTACGTCCTTGCCTTTTCAGATTTACAGACCACTAGGGTCATAACTTCCATCCACAATACGGAGATTTTACCCGTTGGGCAGGTATGCCCAACCAACAATTCCATGCCGCAATGACGTGAAAATCATCATACAAACCTACACGCTGGCATTGCCTTCGGTTTTAATTTTTTCAATTACGTTTTTGCTGCCTTCAACCTGTTTAGAATATTCCAAAACATACGCCGTGGCTTCCTGATCTCTTGCGATTGCTTCCTGCAAGGCTAAAATTTCTTCCATAGAAAGTCGTTTTGTAAATTCATCGGAACTGTCAATTCGGTACTGTTTGAACAATTTTTGCGTAGGATAATCAAACCCCGGCAAATCCGACTTTAGCGAATACCATCTGTAAAAACTATGCAACAAAATATACTTATTAATCTCAGCATTACGCAAGACAAACATAGGTTCAGTTTTTAGTTTGAACCCCTGACCCGTAATCAATCCGAGATAAAATGCCTCAAATCCTGCTTTTTCGTAAATCAACCCTTCTTCTTCCACAATAAGATTTAAAAACTTGTCGGCATTCTCAACGTAGAAAACCTTTGTATTTGCAGCCTTAACGTAATCTAACAGTGCATTTGGATCGCAATTAGTTTTATTAACTATCGAAGTTACATTTTCCTTCACTTCAGTAATAGTTTGTTTGGTTTTGCTGTTTATGGTGAGCGAAGCACCTTTTCTTATAACATTTTTGGTACTTTTATTTGAATAACTGCTCTTTGTCGAATTTCTCAAGCGAAACAACAACATTCGTTCTTTCATACTCAAAAATAATTGTTTTAGATTTTTTGATAAATTTTCCATAATGAAAGTTTACCGCATTTTTCGCTTTAATTACACATACAAATATATGAAAAAAGAGGATTTAACAAAAAGTAAACCCTCTTTTTAAGAAATTTCGGAAATTTAACCTAGTATAACGTGATGTAATTCAACAAGGTTAAAAATCCTGCTGCAGTTGCACCTTTACAGTAGCCGCCACGAGGTTTGTCGATAAACGCAGTTCCCGCAACGTCTAAGTGTGCCCATTTCACATTATCTGTCACAAATTCCTTCAAAAACATGCCTGCAGCAGACGCACCGCCAAACCTTGTTCCGGTATTCTTCATATCTGCAACATCACTGTTCATATTATCTCTATAAACTTGGAACATTGGAAGTTCCCAAAGTTTTTCACCCGCAAAATCAGCAGAATGAATAAGATTTTTAACAAGTTCATCACTGTTACCCATAATACCTGAAACTGTATCACCGAGGGCAACAACGCATGCACCTGTCAAAGTTGCGATATCGATAACTTCATCAACTTCTAAATCGCAAGCATAACAAAGTGCATCAGCCAAAGTCAATCGACCTTCGGCATCAGTATTATCAACTTCAATAGTTTTACCGTTTCTTGCGGTCAAAATATCACCGGGTTTGTAAGAATTTCCTGACGGCATATTTTCGCAAGCCGCAATAAGCCCGTGAACTTCAACATTCGGTTTTAATTTTTCAATAACGCTCATAATACCCAAAACGCACGCTGCACCTGACATATCGTCACGCATTGTAAGCATTGAGTTTGCTGGCTTCAAATCCAATCCACCGCTATCAAAGCACAAACCTTTGCCAATCAAAGCAATTTTCTTAATAGGATTTTGCGGAACATACTTCATGTGAATAAATCTTGGAGGTTTTGAACTTCCTTTAGCCACCGCAAGGTACGCATTCATACCCATTTTTTTGATTTCTTCTTCATCATAAACATCTGTTTCAATGCCTTTAATATTTTGAGCAATTTCCGCAAGTTTAATCGGAGTTGCAAAATCTGCAGGTTCGTTTGCCAAATTACGAGCAAGTTCCATACCCTCGATAACATGTCCCACAATGCTTACATCATTCGAAACATGAGAAATATAAACTTGAGAAATTCTGTGATTTTTCTTTGATTTATATTTATCAAAACTATAATTTGCGATAGCAGTTGACATTAGAGTTGCAACACCAAACGTAATATTCGTATTGATATCAAAAGCAATAGTATCGGCTTTCATTTCGATACATTTTTTCACTGCTTTTGTAATTGCTTTTCTCAAAATATCAGCATCAATGTCTTTTTCTTCACCAAAACCGACTCCCATAACATAAGTTGCAGGGGCTTCGTTGCGGGTATGAATAACAAAAGTTTCACCAACTTCACCTTTGAATGTAACCGGTGCAAATTTGTTGATTAATGTGTTTGAAGTCAATTCATCTTTGAATTTGTTAACTATCAAAACGTCACATTCAACGATTTTTGCATCATCAACTATTTTAATATCCATAATTAACTCTCCTTCAGAGCAAATTATAACATATTTTCACAAAAAATAAATAGTCCCCACAGTTGAATTATCGAACGGATTTTTCCTTTGTTTTGACTGAATTTAGCGAAGAAATCGCATAAGAACGCAAGTCATAGGCTTGAGTATTTTTCGGGTCAAGTTTAATGACCATATTCAAATCGTCAATCGCCGCCAAATACAATTCCAATTTGCAAAAAATTACAGCACGGGTAAGATATTTTTCCGCATCATTTACATCGAGTTCGATTGCCTTGTTCAAATCTTTTTCGGCCTGTTTCAAATCACCTTCCGTCTTACTGATTACAGTACCTCTCGAGTAGTAATAATCGGAATTTTTCGGATTTAATTCAATGGCTTTTGTATAATCTTCTATCGCTGAGGTGTTATGCTCCAAATTTTCTTCTGCAATTGCTCTTTCGTAATAAGCCGAATCATTTTTAGGATTAATTTCAATTTCTTTTGTAAAATCAAGAATTGCATCTTCGTAATTTTTCACACCCAATTTCGCAATTCCACGATTGAAATACGCACGATTGAAGTTTTTGTCTAATTCAATAACTTTTGAATAATCATTGATTGCATCGTTGTACTTTTGCATATAGAACTTTGCAACACCACGATTGTTATAGGCATCAATATTTTGCGGATTAATTTCAATAACTTTTGAATAATCCTCAACCGCTCCTTTGTAATCGCCTTTATTACGTTTTGCAATACCTCGATTGTAATATGCCAACTCATTTTTTTCATCAAGTTCAATCGCTTTATTAAAATCTTCAATCGCCAAATCGTAATCCTTCATTAGAACTTTTGTAGTTCCTCTGTTTAAGTAGGCATTGACATTTTCGGGATTAATTTCGATTTCTTTTGTGTAATCATCAACAACTTCCGAGTACGCATTCAAATTAGCCTTTGCAATTCCACGATTATAGTACAAATTTTCACGCTTCGGGTCAAGTTCAATTGCTTTTGAATAATCCACAACGGCTTCTTTGTATTTACCTGACAAAAACTCCGCATTTCCACGTTTTGAGTAAGTTTCCGCATTGTCAGGATTGAGATGAAGAGCTTTTGTATAGTATTCAATCGCTGTATCATACTGTTTTTCATCAAAACTTGCTTTTGCAACGTCCAGCAACATATTTTCCTTCTTTTGTTTGCGGGTAAGTTTTGCAGCATAACAAGACGAACAAGTAAAAGCAACCTGATTAACCAGCAGTCCGAATAATATTGCAAGTGTGTAAATTTGTTTTTTCATAAAATAATTCCAAATATTGTAACCAAAAATTACAAGATAGGTTAAGCTTATTACAAATATGCTCAAATGTCAAAATTCGCAAAATTACGGCATTTTAAAGTGTTAAATTTTGTAAACATAATTGTTAAAAATCAGCCCAAACATTAAAGTTTCCGACAAAAATGCCGACAACAAGATTGTAGTAATCTTATAGGAAATTCGGAGCAATGACTAAGATAAATAATCACAAAGATTTTTTAACAGGTGCAATCTGCAGTACAGCAGGTGTTGACCTTGATGCCGAATTGATTAAAGATTGTTCTGAGGAAGTTATTGAACTTGCAAAACAATTAAAAGCAAACAACTTAACAGGCGTTGGCGGGGATAGAGAAAAAAGCAAAAAATACTCCGAAAAGAAACCTCTAACAGCACAAAGCCAAGATGCGTATGACCAATTCTTCATTTCATACGCAGAACGTATGCTTGAAAGAGAATTCAAAACAAGATATGACGTTATCTACAAACAAAGAGCAATGAATTGTGACATCAACGACCCTCAATGGGCAGGTTATTCCGCTGATGAAATTCTTGCAATGGAACAAAACGGAACAGTAATTCCAAAAGACGTAATCGAATGGGCTCACAGTCAACAACAATTAGACGTTACAAACTATGTATTGGCAACAGATTCTGACAGCGAAGATGCAACTATTGCCGACAACTTGACAGATACAGATTCTTTGTCTGTTTTACAGGCAACTGCAAAGAAAAATATCCAAAAAGTTGAAAAAGCCACTGAAAAAATCAAAGATAAACAAACAAAATACGAAAAAATCGCAGACGATGCCGCACAATTAAAAAAGACTAAAGAAAACACTTTCAATAAAAAAATTGAAGAAGTTAAATCCCTAAAAGAAGAATGGGAAAAGACTTGAAAAAATCAGGCAAGGTTTTAGATAATGAAATGAATTTTGGAAGTAACGAACTTGAAGATTTCTTGGACGAATTAGACGGTATAAATTCTGAAATCAAAACAAACTCTCAAATCGCAAAAGATGCTATTGATGCAGGTAGAGCATTGAACGATGTTGATAAATCTTATGATGCAGAAGCATTGCCTTACGCATATACAGGAACAACTTTGGATAACAGCGGTTTGGTTTCAGCCTCATTGAACGGTTTGACTAACGAAGAAATCGGTGAAATGGCAATCGAAAAAGGTGCAGAATTAGACAAAAACACTAACACATTAGAAGGTAACGTAAACTCTTCAACTAACACCGAAACAAAAGAATTTGCTTTGAACTTCACAACAGAAGTTCAAAATACCGAAGATACCGCTAAAAACGTTACTACAGACAGTTCTGTAGAAAATAACGAAGACAACGGAGAAAACAAAGAAGAACAAGAACAAAAAGACGAAGCAAACGATATTCAAGAAAAATCAAGACAACTTGAATACGGTATCCTAAGTGCAAACAAAGCAACCGTAAAAACACTTGCCTCAAGTGCCGAAAACTTAGCAAAAGGGACTACGGTAACACTTAATGATAAATCACTTAACAAAGAATTGAAAACAGCTTCTAAAAAAATGCAAACAATTACAAAAGAAGTTGAGGCGGTAAATAAACGCTTAACAGACAACGAAATGTCAACAGAAACCTTCTTGCAAGAACTTGAAAGCCTACAAGCAGAATCATCTGATGATGGTGAAATTCAAGCATCTTC
The DNA here is from genome assembly GCA_004558955.1 of bacterium. Classification (GTDB taxonomy): domain Bacteria; phylum Cyanobacteriota; class Vampirovibrionia; order Gastranaerophilales; family Gastranaerophilaceae; genus Zag111. The sequence continues at coordinate 5,807 of SFZC01000126.1, forward strand.
AATCAGCACTCAATCAGCAACTCAACAAACTGCCACTACAGACCAACCACAAGTACAAAATAATGAAACTTCTCAAGCAGGAATTGTTGAAAAAAACGGCAACAGTGAATTTACAAAAGCAACAGAAAAAGGTATGACAGTAATCAACGCTTTTGAAACTGCTGATAAAATCGTTTCAAGTGAAAGAAAAAATCAACCTGAAGAAGAAGCAACAGACCCTGAACACGCAGCAGAACTTGCTCACAAAGCAGAAGTAAGAGCAAAGAAAATTGACCTTGCCGAAAAAATACAAGATTTGGGTGCAGATAAAGAAATTATCGCTACAGATTTGAAAACAGCAATCGACCAAGGCGATAACGCAACTAAAAAAGGTATCAAAATTCTTGGCACATTAGACAAAAACAATGAAAAACTTGAACAACAAAACGAAAAAGCAACACAAGATGCTAACGATGCGATAGATATCGGTATTGGAACTTATGCACTCGGCACAGGCACTGTTGTTACCGGGCTTGCTCAACACGCTTACGGCACAGCCTTAATGTCTAACCCTTGGACATTCAGTACCGGTTTGGCACTATCAATTTTAGGTCAGGCAACAGTTGTTTACGGTCACACGGAACAAGCCGCAGGTTTGATTTCTGCAGCAAGCGGGACTCAAGGCAAAATTATTTCAACAGAAGAAAATTCTGTCATCAGCAATGCAATCGGCACTATGACCAAAGCTGAATCAGTCCTTAACGTTAACGTTTTGAGCCTTGACCAAGCAAACGACACCGCAAAAGAATCTGAAACTACGGATTCCACAAACAACAACGCTGAACAAACAACAACAGAAACTCAAAACATTGATACACAAAACCTTAAACAAGACGGAATTTTAACAGGTCTTGCAACTCCGCTTGATGAAAATCTTGACCTAGCAACTTTGTTAACCCCTGAATTGGCAACAACTGAAAATACGACTTTGCAAAACCAACCTCAATCACTTATTGCAGGTGCAATTAACAACAACGTAAATTTACAACCACAAGACAATCAAATTCAACCGACACAAAACACTTCTCAAAACAGAGGAAATAACACACAAGTAAATCAAGAAAATTCAGCACCTCAAACAGAAAACAGCAACACTGAAAAAACTCAAGAGTCAGCATTAAATAACAACGAGCAAGAAAAGGAAACTTCAACCAAAGAAGATGCAAACGAAGTTGCCCAAAACACTCAAACAACAGAAAATGAAACTGACGGCAAATCAACCGATGAAGTTAAACAAGAAAGCGAACAGGCTCAAAATCAAGCAACTACGGAACAAGTAAATGCTGAAACTTCTGCTGCAACCGAAAACCAAGAAACTCAAAATAATAAAGATGAAGCTTCAAAAACTTCGGACAGCAAAAAATCAAACGAGAAAAAAGAAGTAACCGAAAAAGATGCAGAATCTGCGGTAAAAGAAAGCAAAAAAGGTCAACAGGAAATGACCGCCGCTCAAAAAGAAGACAAGCACAATCAAAAAGAAGTTAAAAAGATGTCTAAACAAATCAAAGACATCAACAAAAGCACCAAATCAGAAGAACAACGCTTCAAAAAACAAATGCAAAACGAGCAAAAACAACTTGAAAAGAAAAATCAAGAACTTGAAGCAAAACAAGCAAAATTAGAAGAACAACAAGCACAACAACTTGAAACTCAAGCAGAAATCGAAAGCCTGACTCAAGCATTAAGCACTGCAAAAGAAAGCAGAAAACCTGAACTTCAAGCACAAATTCAAGCTTCAAATGTTAAGCTTACTGACAAAAGTGCCGAAATCGCAGCATTAAGCAAAGAAGTAAGTACAATCACAACATACGGAACAAAGAAAAGACAAAATTTAAAAAGAAGCACTCAATCTTATATAAAAATAGCCAAAGCACGTCAAAAGACTTCTAAAAAGGCTGAAAAAACCGCAGATAAGATTTACAAAATTGCAGATACAACAAGCCAAGTTGCAGGACTTGTAGCAACAGCAGGAAACATTACCTCAAAAATCGGTAATGCAGTTACGGCTGCCGGTACGGCACTTGTAAATGCCGGAACTTTGCAAATCAACATTTGGACTCCGTTCTTGTCAGTTCCTTTTTATGGAGGAACAGCAGCCGCAATGATTGCTCAAGCAACAGCAACACAAGTTGTTC